>CAUZBA010000249.1:0-5331 GCA_963577635.1 Phycisphaerae bacterium | reverse complement strand
TGAAACAGATGCAGGCCCGTCGATGGGGGGGAGGATTTGGGTTGCATAGCATCCGTGCCTTCATGGAACCGGTTTTGCAAGCTTTGGAAACGGTTAGCAGTGATTCCTTGTGATTTATACACGATCTCAATCGCCCAAGCTCTTGGACAGCAAGAAGTTTATGCGTTTTCCAGGAACGACTTCCATAGGCTTCAGACGATCGGGGTGCGGTATCAACTCGACCATAACTCGCGACGCGGCGACCCGTGCCGTGCCTTCACGGACGGGTGGCTCGCCTATTCTACGACCGATCTGCGTCGCCTTTTTTGCGTTTGAGATCCTTAAGCAGATCCGGTAACCGGCGCATGGCCAGATGCTCCCGGATCGCCACGGTGGCCTCCCGCGCCGGCGTTCCGGCCCAGGTCGCCCCCTCGGGCACGTCGCCCATTACGTCGGAACGCGCCGCCAGGGCCGCGCCGGCGCCGATGCAGACGTGGTCCTTGACCGAAACGTGCCCGCCCAGCATGCAGCCGTCGCCAACGACGACCGTCCCGGCCAGCGCCGAGCACCCGGCGATGAGACAACAGCGGCCAATGCGGCAGTTGTGGGCGATCTGGCACAAGTTGTCGATCTTGGTCCCGTCGCCGATGCGCGTCGCAGAGAACTTGCCCCGATCAACGCACGTGCCGGCGCCGATCTCGACCTGATTCCCGATGATCACCGTTCCAATGTGCGGGATCTTGACCACCCCTCGGCCGTCGGGTGACTTACGGTAGCCGAAGCCGTCGGCGCCGATGGTGACGTTGGGGTGCAGCGTGCAACCGTCGCCAATCTTGCAGCGCTCACGAATGACCACGCCGGGCCAGATGACGCATCCGGCGCCGATCTGAGTGTCATCCAGTGCGGTCGCATTCGCATGAATGATGGTCCCGTCGCCGATGGTCACGTTCGGGCCGATGACGGAGTTAGCTCCGATGCTGACCGAGCGCCCCAGTGTCGCCGACGCGTCGACGACGGCCGATTCATGCACCCCGGGTTCGGCGCGGGCCGCTGACGGCGCGAATAGATCCAGCACGACCGCAAGGGCCAGGTCGGCATCGTCGACACGGATGATCGCTCGACCATTGTCGCCTTCGGCGTCCAATCCGGCGCCGAGCAGCGCCGCCGATGCGGCACACGAAGGCCAGTCCCGGCTGTGACGCGTATCACCAATGAAGGTGATCTGCCCCGGCCCGGCGGCGCGCAGTTCGTCAACACCGCTGATTTGCAGGTCACCAGGCCCCTCGAGCTGCCCATCGACGTGGTGTCGGATCTGGTCGGTGGTGTATGTCGGCACGCGGGCGGTACCCCCTAGCTGGTCAGATTGAGCGTGGTCTCGTGAAGACAGCGAAGGGTGTCATCAGCAATCACGGACCATTCAATCGGTTTGTTCGGGCGAGTCAATCACCAGGATGCACGCGGCGCTGCGAACGGTCGACCGCTATTTATTCTGATTGTTCATCCGGGTGATGACTAGGTCGGTTATGTCCAGTTCGTCCCGGCAATAGAGCACCTTGCGGTTGCCAATCAGGGCCAGCACCTGTGCGGCCTTCGTCAGCCGTTTGAAGCTGGGTAGCTCCTTTTCCTTGAAAATAACGATGTCGATGCCATTGGCTTCGGCAACCTCGCTGACTGCGTCCAGCGTCTTTCGGTAGAGAAGTTCGTATCGGTTTTTTTCCTCGCGCAGTAGCATGTTCTCCTGGTACTTGAGCCACGCCTGATAATTCCACGCAGCCTCCTCGACCTCGGCTTGCTTCTTCTTTTGATCGTCGGATCCTGCCGGCAACCATTCAAGGTCCTGTTCCAAGTTCTTGATATCCTTTGCGCGCTTTTCCTGTTCGCGAAGCACTTCTTCGCGGCGGCCCTTCATTTCGGCGACCATCTCCTCGCGGTCATCGATATTGAGCCACACCTCTTCGACGCTGACCGCCGCGAGGACGGTCGGATTGGCCTGGAACAACTGGCTGCTGCCGGACGCTGCAAACCAGAGTACGGCTGCCGCGGCCAGCACGATTAACAGACGGGTCGATTTCATGGGCTTGCTCCGTGGGAGATTGGTTCGTACACGCTTGAACACCGAGGTTCTGTCTGACGGTTCGGCCGTTGGTCATGGACCGAGCGAAGTCCCGATGGACGTCGGGACTGGCAAGGGGGCCGAAGCAGGTGATACCGCCGAGTATCAGCGATGCAGGCCGACGCCGCCAGCGGGCGCTGTCCCGATGTACATCGAAGTCGACGTCGGGCAGATCCGTCGGACAGGGCCTGCTACCCACCAAATCGTAGGGCGTCCGCAGAGATGTTCTAACGCGCCGCTACGCCTGCGGCAAGAGGCGCGACCCGGTGAACCGCTTCTCGATCGGACGGGGCCGATTCAGCCGTCAGAACGGGATCGCAATGTCGAAGCTGAACACCTGCGTCTCGTCGCCTTCTTCCTTCACGATCGGCAAGGCCAGGTCAAATGCGAACGGCGCGCTACCCAGAAAAGGCACTTGGATGCGAATGCCGGTGCCCACTGAGACGCGGTATTTTTCCAGGCCGATCTCATCCAGCACGGTACCGGAATCGATGAACAGAACGCCTCGGACGATCTTCTGGAAAATCGGGAAGTTGTACTCGGACCCGAGCAGGAACAAGAAGTTGCCGCCGACCGGATCGCCGCCCTCTTTGGCCACGTTGATTCCCGGTCCGCCGGCGATGATCCCGCGAGGCCCGACGCCGCGGAACTGAAATGCCCTGAAACTGCGGTGGCCACCCGCGTAATACCGCTCGAAGACGGGCGACTCGGAAATCCTGAAGGCCGTGCCCGGCGTACCACCTGGGCCGTCGTTGGCGAATACGGTGATTTCGTCGACGTCAAAGATGTAGCCGACCTCCGCACGCAGGGACACCACGGTATGGCGACCGAAGAAATCTTCGTCAATCGACCAGAACTTGCGAAAGCTGGCGCTGGACTTGAAGAGATCGAAGTCGCCCCCCATGGCGCCGATCTGTTCAATGCCGGCGCGCAGCCGGCTTCCCGAGGTCGGGAAGATCCGGTTGTTCGTCGTGTTGCGGGAGATGTTTGCGCCGAACGAAGTGAGCAGGCTGCTGCCGTCAACCGCAAACACGTCGATCGGGGCGTCCAAATCGATTTTGTCAATCTCCACGCGTTCCACGCGAACGTTGAGCGACGCGGAATAGATATCTCCGAATCTCTGGCCAAACCCGACGCGACCTCCCACCCGCTCTTCGTTCCAGTCTCTGCGATCACGCTGGAAAAAGAACAGGTTCGTGTCAAGAAAATAGTCGCTGTCAAAAATGTACGGCTCCTTGAACGTCACGGAGTAGAGACTCCGATCGTTGCCGGGTTGAAGTCGGATCGCGAAGAATTGCCCCGCGCCACGGAATGCCTTACTCGTCAGGAACTCCCCGAAACTCTCCGGAAAATCGGTGATGTCGAAATTCTTCTGCACGAGGTCGATCGCGCCGGCCACGCCCGCATCGGAACTGACGCCGGCACCGAAGCTGACGCTGCCCGTACTCGCCTCCTTGACCTCGATCAGCGCGTCTCGGACCTCGTCGTCCTTCTCGCCCAGAACGGTGACCCGAGCCTCTTTAAACAGTGACGACGGGGCCAACCGCTGTTCGGTGGTCGTTTTCCCGGTACGGTCATAGGGCCGGTTCGGGTGTATGCCGCGAACTTGGCGCAGGATCACCTTCTGTTTCGTCAACTGGTTGCCGTGCACCGTGACCTTGCCGACCAGATAGGCGATGCCTTCGTCGATGGTCACCTTGACATTCACCGTCGGTTCCCGCTCGTGGAAGAGAGGATCGATGTTGACCTGTGTCTCCAGGTGGCCAAGCTTGCCGTACATGTCGAGCAGGCCGGCCTCGCTTCGGTCACGGAGGTCCTTCGAATAGATGTCGCCGATCTTCAGCGCCATCCGGGCCAGGATCTGCCGGGTGTTGAAGATGCGGTTGCCGTCGACGTCGATCGACGCGACGGTGTAGCGCCGCCCCTCCTTGACCAGAAACGTGACGGTCGCGTCCTTGCCGTTCGGCGAAAGGTCGATGATCCGGTCGGCCTCGGCGTCGAGATAGCCGCGTTCGCGATAGAAATCGCGCAGCCGGGATGCGTCGAGGGTCAGTTGCTCGCGGCTGAGCTGGCCCTTGCGCAGGATCGGAACGTACGCTCTGGCGCGGATCTTGCTTTTTAACTGCTGTTCGGTGAAGGCGTGGTGGCCTTCGAATCGGATCACCCGGATGCGCGGTCGGGGCCCCTCGCGGATCTGGTAGAGCAGGATTCCTTCTTCGTCGAGCCGCTCCCTGTCGTAGTCAACGAGCGTGTTGTCGTAACCCTTCTTCTCGTAGATCGACTTGATTTTCCGGATTCCACGATCGATTAGAAAAGGATCCACCCGGTCGCCCGCGCGCATGAGCACGCTCTTATTCAGTTGCTGATCCGTAACCTGTTTGTTGCCCGTAAAGAGCACTTCGGCAATCACCGCCTGTTCCGCGACGACGTAGGTCACGGCAATCGAACCGTCGGCCAACGGCTCGGCTTTGGTCACCACCGAACTGAACCGGCCCAGGTGCGTGATCCGCACGACATCGGCTTCGACGACATCGGCGTCGTATGGATCGCCCTTCTTCAGGCGGATGTTGTTGCGTACGAACTGTTCAGGGACCTGACCGAGGCCCTCGATGCGGATCTCGGATACGGGCCGGTTGGCCAGATCAAGACCCTGGGCCTGCAGCGGCGCCGCACCGAAGAGCACGACAATCGCGACGGCCAGGGCGTGTGCCCACAGCGACACAGACACCCTCGCTGCGACCGGCCCCGACACGCGACCGCCTTCTGCGACGGTGACAGTGCCGACCTTGTCACACTCAATCAGACGGCCCGTGGCCGTGGCCAAGTGCAGGTGATTCAACGCAGGTAACCCCAAATCGGGCTCTTGCCGTATGTTGTGGGGCAAGAGGTCCACTCACGATACGCCGCGGCAGTTTAATGTCGATCGGCAAAAAAGGCCAAGACGGCCGAATCTGCTCCGAGGCTCGGCTCGGCTTCGCGACCCGGCGCGGAGGCTTGCGACCGCGGTGGTCCGGTCTTAAGAGCCCCTAACAGAATGGCATTTGGTTTCGGCCGGCTGCGGCGGCGCCTAGCTGCGTCGGCCTGCATCGGAGGCCAATAGGATGGCCGCCTGCTTCGGCCTCCTTGCCAGGCTTGTCCTCGCGCGCCCTCGGACCGACAATCCCTTTATGTTACGGGCTCTAGACTTGCCGATCCCGTCTGTCGATGCGCCCCTGGGCCGCATTTCTCACGAGTTTTGC
>CAUZBA010000248.1:0-5336 GCA_963577635.1 Phycisphaerae bacterium | reverse complement strand
GATGTCGCCGTCGGCACTGATTCCGGCCATCAGCCGATCCAGGGCGCCGGCTGCGGCCAGGATTCCGCTCAGCGCAAAGATGGCCATGGCGTATCCCATCTCCTCGAGCTGCGATGCCGTGGTCTGCGCCGGCGCATCGATCTCGACGATGCTTCCCAACAATGGACCCTCAACGGCGTCGCGCACACGCCTGAAATCATCGCGTTCCGTAATCCCGTCGACGAACAGCAGGTCGACGCCCGCTTCGGCATAGCGCGTCGCCCGACGGATCGCCTCATCCAGCCCCGACACCTTGAACGCGTCGGTCCGGCCGATGATCAGCAGATCCGTGTCACCCCGCGTCTCGACCGCCAACCGAAGCTTGGCCAGCATCTGCTGCTCACTGATCAGCCGCGCGCGCCCGAGGTGACCGCAGCGCTTCGGGCTGGCCTGGTCCTCCAGGTGCATGGCCGCGACGCCCGCTTGTGCGTACGCGAGCGTCGTTCGCTGGACGTTTGCCAGTCCGCCATAGCCGGTGTCGGCGTCGGCGATGACCGGGATCTGAACCGCCGTAACGATCAGGCGCGCCTGCCGCACCATTTCTTCCATGCCCAGCAGCTCGAGGTCCGGTCGAGCCAGAAGCGAAGCGGTGACTCCCAAACCACTCATGTAAACCGCAGGGAATCCGTGGTGCTCCGCCATGCGGGCGCCCAGGGCATCGTAGATGCCGGGCGCCTGGACGAACGTTCCGGCATCGAGCGCTTCGCGGAGCGTGAGCGGCTGGTGATCATTCGGCCTGTTCATATCCGGAAGGGCTCCAGCGGGAACTCGGTGAGTATCTCGATTCCGTCATCCGTGACCAGACAGAGATCGCCAAGGGGTACGTAGAATGCCGCCTCGCCGGGAATCGTCATTTGCGGGTGCAGCATGATCGTCATGCCCGGCTGCAGCAACTCCTCGCTGCCGGCAACAAAGAGAGGTCGTTCCCCGTAATCCAGTCCGATGCCGTGGCCTATTCGGGGGCTGTGCAGCGTCAACCCGCCGGCCTCCGCGGTCTGCTGCACAACGGCCACGACCTCCTTGAACGGCACTCCGGGCTTCATCGCTTCAAGCCCGGCCCGATGGGCCTTGAGACACGCGGGCAGCATGCGCTCCTGCTGAGGTGATGATGGGCCCAGTGTGCCGGTTCGCATCGCGTGCGCCCAGTATCCGTCGTAGACCGCGTACGAGCAGCAGGTGATCTGGTCGCCCGCCTGCAGGACGCGATCACTGGGCCTGAACTCGGCCATCCGCACCGTCCATGCGTCATCCGGTCCCGAGGCGAGCCAGAAATCCGCGTAATCGGCGCCCGAGCTGCGCATGGCCGACACCATTTCGGCCACGACTTCAAAGCCGCGGACCCCGGGTTTTGCCGTCTGGAGCAGGACCTCGTAGCCGAGGTCGCTGAGCCGGGCCGCGCGTCGCATCCGCGCGATCTCCGCCCCACTCTTGCGATTTCGCAAATCGGCCACGACATCTTCCGTGATCACAAGAGTCTCGGTCGCGAGAGTTGTCTCGATGTGACGGTACATCGAATGAGGCATGGCATCGATCCCCACCAGACCGACCTTCTGCCCCACGAGGCCTCGGTCCTTCATCACGGCAACGATCTGATCGCCGAAGGTGCTGGCGGCGCCGGGCAGAGCCGGTGCGTTCGGATCCGGGGTGCCGACCACGCGGACGTCCTGGACCCACGATGCTTCGCGAACCTGTTCGGCCATGAACGGCAGCCCGGCGACCAACAGCACCGGATCGCCGGTGGCGGGGATCAGAACGATGCAATCGGAAACGCGATCGCGATTGGACAGGTCGGCGAGGTAACCGACGTGCCCGGTCTGATAAAATATGTGAAAGCGTGACGTCGAGAAGACAAGCAGCGCCCCCAGGTCTTGCGCCACGACGAACTCGCGAACTCGCTCCGCCCGGTCGCGGAACTCCGACTCGGCTATCGGCGCCGGGACGTCGCTGCACATCAGGAAACTATATCATCAAGTCTCATTGACGGTGCCAGCCTATCTGCAGCCATCACGTTCGTCGTTGCCTTCATAGGCAGTATGCCGATCACCCCAGGCATTGTCCTGGCCTCGACCGGTCTCGGGCTCGGCGATGCATTACGATTTGGCTTGTGAGCCGTCGATTCGCTTCAAAGGAGATGACGATGAAAGCAGTGGTCAAGACCCATCCCGATCCCGGAAACGTTGAGTTGATGGACATGCCCGAGCCGCGTCCGGACACGGGCCAGGTGGTCATCGAGGTTCTCAACGCCGGGATCTGTGGCACCGACATTCACATCTTGAAGAGCGAGTACGTGATCAAGCCGCCTGTGATTCTTGGCCACGAGATCTGTGGCCGGATCGTGGAGCTGGGCAAGGGTATCACCCGCTTTAAGATTGGCGACCGGGTCACCGTCAACCCCTCCGCGGCCAGGATCTGCGGCCAGTGCAGATATTGCCGGATCGGCGCGCCATTCTTTTGTATAGACCGGGCTGCTCTAGGTAGTGGCATGCACGGAGGTTTCGCCAGGTACTGCTGTGTGCGACAGGAAATCCCCTTTCGACTTCCAGAGAATCTGGACGACCAGATCGGTGCCCTCTGTGAACCCCTGGCGTGTGCCTTTCAGGCCGTCGTCGAGCTGACCGAGATCAGAGCGGGTGAAGTGGTGGTCGTCTCTGGCCCGGGCCCCATGGGTCTCATTTCTCTGTTGCTGGCCAGGAGCCGCGGTGCTCGCGTCGTCGTCCTCGGCACCGGGGCCGACGCCAACCGCCTGTCGATGGCGAGCGATCTCGGCGCCGATCATGTCGTCAACGTTGAGGCCGACAACGCCGGGCAGATCGTTGACGATCTGACCAACGGCTACGGCGCCGATGTGGTCCTCGAATGCTCGGGAGCCGCCGCATCGGCGGATTCATGCCTGGAGCTCGTCAAGAAGCTGGGCTGTTACACGCAGGTCGGGATCTTCGGCGCCCCGATCCAGATCAACCTTGACACCATTGTGATGAAGCAGCTTCGGATGCAGGGATCGATGTGCCACACCTGGGAAACGTGGGACCGCACGATGGCATTCCTGGCCCGGGACCTGATCGATCTGCGGCCGCTGATCTCCGCCAGACTGCCCTTGAGCCGGTGGGAAGAAGGCTTCGAGAGCGTGATGGGAAAACAGGCGATCAAGACATTGCTGTATCCGGATGACTAGAGCGTTTTGATTCATGACGTAGCGTTTTGAGCGTCGGCGAAGCAAGCCTGGCACGAAGGGCAAAGCAGGCGACCTCGCAGTGGGTCGACGATGCAGCACGACAAAGCCAGGCGCGGCTGCAGCCAGCTCAGGACGCTACGTCATGAATGAAACCGCTCTACACCTCCACCATATATTTGATCACGAAGATCATGATGGCTCCAGGCGCCATGAGAAGTGTGAGGAAGAGGGTCCAGTGAACACTGTCAAAGTCGACCAGTGCCGAGACGAGGCTTTCGAACTCGCCGCTGATGATGAACGCGAGGGCCTGGGCGTACGCCAGGCTTCCCAGGGCCATGGCCGCGCCGCCGGTCATGATGATCATGAAACCCAGGAGAAGGACCACGATGATCAGGCCGAGCGCGGCGAGCAGCAACGCGCAGATCAGGATGACGGGACGAAAGAGGCCCGGAAGATATTCGGCCGTCCACAACAGCAGGAACCTGGCGGGTGAATCGCGGATCGTCGATTGCCTTCGCGCGGCGCGTTCCGTCGCCCCTTGGGCCACGCGTTCGACCGTCATGGTATGGCATACTGCTCACCTCACCGGTCACCAGATTGATGCCGCAGTCGAAGCACACAAAGACGTCGGCGGGGTAATCCGTGTCACAGCCCCGACATCGCCGCGTCACGGTGCCGCCGCTGCCAGGGCGGCTCGGCGATTCAATCGGATCCACTTGATCGGACTCCGGCAGAAGAAGCACCGCCCCGCATTCGGGACACTGGACGCGTTGCCCCGCCCACTGCTCCTGCGTCCTCAGACACTTGCCGCAATCACATGTGAGAATGCTCAACCCTTCCAAACCACGTCCTCCACGCCTTCGAGCCGGTTGGCGCCGCGGGCCATCGCGAACAACAGATCGCCAAGGCGGTTCAGAAATGTCAATTCATGTTCGCCGACCCGTTCGACGCGGCCGAGCGCGACGCAGCGGCGCTCGGCACGTCGGCACACGGCGCGGGCATGGTGCAAGTAGCAGGCCAGTGCCCCGCCCCCCGGGAGGATGAATTGCGTCAAGGGCGGAAGCTCGCCATCCAGCCGGTCGATGACCGCCTCGAGGTGCTCGATGTGTGACGCGTCGATGCGCGGCGCCGCGAGCTCGGCAGACGATTCGAGCTGCGGCGCTGCCAGATCGGCGCCGAGATCGAACAGCAGGTTCTGCGCCACACGAAGCTCCTGGCCCAGCTCGTCGAAACGACAGCCATATGCCGCGAGGCCGATCAGGCCGTTCAGCTCGTCCACGGCGCCGATGGCCTCGATTCGTGGGTCGTCCTTGCCGACGCGCCCGCCGCCAAACAGGCCGGTGGTCCCGTCGTCACCCTTCTTCGTATAGAGCTTCATATTTTCCTGACCTCCACCAGTTTTTCCATGATGCGATGATTTCCGCCTGCAATTCCCGCTTTCACTTCGTCGCTAATTCCGTAACCCCTCTACCACCTAAGTCTCCTATAATAGGTAACCGATAGCATTCTCTGGAGCCCACCATACCTCGTGACACACAGATACTGCTGCAGCAGGTCGCCGCGAGTACAGCAAGGTCGCCGGCGCCCTGCCGGTGATCGTGGTCCCTCCACTGTGCTTCATGTTGATTGGGGGTGCCCTGATCACGGACGACCTGAGCGAAGTGTTTAAGGAACCGGGGTGGTGGTATGTCGTGTCGCTCGCTGTCCTGTTCGTCCACCTGGTTGCCTTTCTCTCTCTGTGGATGCGCCGTGCCGCATTCGGCCTGACCGTCATCGGCCTTGTCATTGCGCACTGGATCGGCGCCGGCCTGCTCTCGTTGATCATCAACGGTGGCAATGATTTTGAAGTAGTGGCGGTTATCCTTACCGTGATGATGTTGATGGTCTCGGTGGCCCCGCACCCGCTGATCATCCTGCGTCTCATGAAGCTCGCCGGCGAGTAGGTCGCGCCGCCGGCTACCGGTGACCACCGATAAGGTGCCGGTGCGCTGCCTCGGCCACCAGCGCGTGGCCGGCTGCATCCCAGTGTACGTCCTGCGAGATGAAATAGTCCCGGAGCACCTGCCCCACCGGGCCGGCGTCGAAGAATGCGGGGAACAGATCGACGACGTCGACGCCATGCCGG
>CAUZBA010000247.1:0-5362 GCA_963577635.1 Phycisphaerae bacterium | reverse complement strand
GTTAAAGGACCACTCGGCCGGCCTCAACTGCGGGCGGTGGGATTACATCTTCAGCATGATCAAGAAGTTTCATCACGACCCGCGGTGGGTGCTTCCGGACCGCGCCCAGGTCACGATGACGACCCACTGCATGCGCTCCTACTCGCTGCTGGCGATCAAGACCTGCCACCGACGGGGAATCCACGCCATCGGTGGAATGGCCGCCCAGATCCCGATCAAGAACGACCCGCAGGCCAACGAGCTGGCCATGGAGAAGGTCCGGGAGGACAAGCAGCGCGAGGCGTCCGACGGCCATGACGGAACCTGGGTGGCGCACCCTGGCCTGGTCGCGATCGCCCGCGAAGCGTTCGACGCGCACATGTCCGAGGCGAATCAGATCGATCGCCAGCGCGACGATGTGAACGTGACCGCGGCGGATCTGTTGACCGTTCCAGATGGACAGATCACCCGCGAAGGCGTCTGCCAGAACATCGACGTGGGCATCCAATACATGGCGGCCTGGCTCAGCGGCAACGGTTGCGTGCCGATCTACAACCTGATGGAGGACGCCGCCACCGCCGAGATTTCGCGCTCGCAATTGTGGCAGTGGCTCCACCATCCGACGGCCACACTGAAGGACGGCTCGCCCATCGACGAAACCCTTTGCCGAAAACTATTCGACGAGCAAATGGTCAAGCTCAAGGAAAGAGTCGGGCCGCAGCGCTTTGCGCAGGGCAAATTCGAACCTTCGCGTCAGATCATCGAGGACATCGTGTCGCGCGACACGTTTACTGATTTCATGACCGTTGAAGGTTATGCGCACCTGCCGTGAGCTTTAGAGCCTGAGTGAAACGTGGCGGCAACATCTGGGGCATCGCAAGCGCTGCCTCAGCTGCCCAAATTTCCCTCTGGCTTCGCACACAGATTCTTAGAGCATGAAAGCAGGAAAGCGAAAGAGCAGGAAATGGGGAAATGTCTGCTGTGCTGCAAGTGCGCTTTGCTGCTCTGTTGCACTTCCCCTTTCCTGCTCTCTTGCTTTTCCGCTCTCCTGCTCTGGCGCCACCCAGCCGTGACAAGCGAATCCGGCTTTGGGAAGCATTCTTGGCGCAATTCACGTCAGCAACCTTCCGCCATCCAGGCGGATGATCTGACCAGTGCAGTATTCGGCATCGCGCACTAGAAACAGGACGGCCTCCGCGGCGTCGTTGACCGTGCCCGGTCGGCCAAGCGGCACGCGCCGCAGATAGAGTTCTCGCTCCTGCGGCGTGTACGACTCGGCCCATTCGACGACCCCCGGGGCGATGGCGTTCACCGTGACCTTGGGGGCCAACTCCATGGCCGCGGTCATGGTGGCCTCCGACAGCGCCGCCTTGGACACGTTGTAGGCCATGTATCCCTTGAGGGGTTGGCCCATGACGTGGATGTCGATGAAGTTGACCACCCGGCCGGCGCTTTGCGGGTACTGTGCAGCGAGCAGCGGCGCGAACTTCTGGATGAGCAGGAGCGGCGCCCGCACGTTGACCGCCATCGCCCGATCGAAGGCGTCAGCCGTGATGCCGCCGATGGGCGACGATTCGAACACGCTGGCGTTGTTGACCAGGGCATCGAGCCTGTCGAAATGTTCCGCGAAGCTCCGGTGCACGTGCTCGGCCGCATCGGCGGCGGCAAGATCGACGTGAATCGACAGGGCCAGACATCCCATCTTCTCGATCCGGCCGACGACATCTGCGGCCTCGGCAGCGCTGGACCTGAAGGTGATCGCCACGTCCATCCCCGCCCGGGCAAGGCGCAGGGCCACGGCGCGGCCGACGCGACGGGCGCCGCCGGTCACCAGTGCGACGCGGCCTTTCATATGGACGTGATCGTGTGTGTTGAGGTTAGTTTCGGTCGTCACCTTCGACGTCATCCAGTTCCAGACGCTGCCCCGCGGTCTGCCACGTGTCGGCGCCAGGGCCACCGGGCGGTTTCGGCGTGCCGCGCTGCAGGTTGCGGCGCCACGCCTGAAGAATCCAGACCACAAACAGGAGGCCCACCAGGCCGACGATCGCGGTGAGCAACAGCAGGAGAAAGGCGTTCGACGTCGGTTTCATGACATCCGTCGGTCAACATCTCGCCGAGTTAGAGCGGTTTAACTTTAACTGTAGCGTCCTGAGCTGGCTACACCTGCGCTTGGCTTTGTCGTGCTGCATCGACGACCCGCAACGGGGTCGCCTGCTTCGCCCTCCGCGCCAGGCTTGCCTCGCCGACGCTCAAAACGCTACACCCAAAGTTAAATCGCTCTGGAAGTCATGGAGGGGTCCTGTGGCGACGCGGACTCACCACGATAGGTGCACACGGTCTTGCTCGTTTCCCAGACGCTGATCGAATCGAGCTCGGCCCCCAGTTCACTCACCTTGTCCCGCAGGATCTCATAGATCACCCGGGCGATATTCTCCACGGTCGGATTGAGATTCGCGAACTGCGGAACGTCGGTATTCAGATTCTTGTGGTCGAATCGTTCAATGACCGCGCTGTCCACGACGGCGTCGAGATCCTCCACGAGCACGACGCGGCCGTGGTCGTCGATCGGCGCTGACACGGCAACATCCACGCGGTAATTGTGGCCGTGACCCGACGCGTGGTTGCACTTTCCGAAGATCCTCTTGTTCTCGTCTTCACCGAGCGCCTCGACGTGCAGCCGGTGGGCGGCGGCGAACTCGTACTGTTGACTGACAATCACGCGGTTCATTGGGTCGCTCCGAATCGCCATGTGGCAGAAGGGGCTCAAGTCCAGTCGCACCTCTTGCACCGAATCGTTCATGGCCGGCTGCAGGAGCTGCACCAGCGTCCGCATCAGCGTCCCCATGGGCACGTCCGCCGCTTCGGTCGATTCGACTTCCTGATCGAGATAGGGAACGACGTGGTGGCGGACCGCCTGGTCGATGAGGTTGATGTTGATGAAGTACCCTGTCGTCGGGTCGATTTCGCCGCGGCATCGCACGTGCAGCTGCGTGAATCGACCCAGACCCCGGACCGCGGGCCACGCAGAGAATCCGTTGTGGCGCGCCGCGGGCTGGCCCTGCCCGGAGCCATTGAGAAAAAAGCGGACGGTTCGACCCAATTCCACCATGGCAAGGATTATAGACGCCGTCGCGAGTGAAGAACGAGCGACGGAAACCATCACCCTCCAGCACCATTGACTTCAAAACATCCAAGCGCCTCTGAGGCGCGTCCCCGTTCGGCTTGTCAATGACGAACGAGCGCCGTCGCGGAGTTCACCCGCCGTGGCGGGTCGCCCGGTCGCCGTGCTTCGCCCGCGTCAAGTGCTCAGTTTCAGTTATAATGCCGCCCCTCGCGCGGTACTGAATCGGAACGAAATGACACGGGACACCGAACTCGTGGCCACGCCGTTCGGGTCGTTCCACGCATTTCGGGGCGACATGGTGACGCGGCAGCTCAAGACGTTCGGCGCTCACCAGCGCAACGAACTGGCCATGGTCATGAGCGTCGTCGAGCCCGGCGACCACGTGATTGACATCGGCGGGCACATCGGCACGTTTTCGATCCCCATCGCCCGGCGGGTGACGGATGCGGGCCGGGTGTTCACTTTCGAGCCGGTCGACGAGCACATTCAATTGCTCGAGCGCAACATCAAAGAAAACGATGTCATGGGTTCGGTGCGCGTGTTCCGATCGATCGTCACGGACGTTCCGGGGCGGTATGCCATCCACACGAGCCACCGGAATACGAGCCTTTCAACCTTCCGCCTGCAGACCGCCGACCAGGATGGCGACATCCCGTGCATGAACCTCGATGAATGGTGGCGGCAGCAACGCGACAGCGGCAAGCTCGCAGCGCGCGTCCGCCTGATCAAGATCGATGTGGAAGGCATGGAACTCAACGTCCTTCGAAGCGGGCGACGCGTGCTTGAGAGCGACAGGCCGATCCTCTATTTCGAGGTGGCCCTCGCACACATGAACGCGTCCGGCAACCGGTTGGACGAGATGAACGACCTGATGAAGCAGTTCGGCTACGACTTCTTTCTGAACCTGGGACAACGCAATTCGGCGACAGACGCCTTCGAACTGGGCCGCTTCTCGAGCCTTTCCAAGGGAGGCCGCTTCTTCGATGTGCTGGCCATCCATCCGGACGACGCACACTACCCGACCCGGTTTCTTGATTGCAGACAGACCGAACGACGCCTCGCCCGTCGCCGCCTGAAGGAGGCCGTCAACCTGCGCCGCATCCGAAAGTCGATCACGAGCCGGCTGAGGCTCAGCCGCCGTCGCGACTAATGACCGACCAACGGCCGGCCGTCTCGGAACGATTATGCCGTCTGGCGCACCTGCGCAACCCTCCCACCGCCACGAAGCGTGTCAGAAACTGCCACCATGGCGATTCCAGCGGCCGACCGCTTGCCTGCCACCGTCTCGTATCTGATCCTTCATGCAGAGGATGCAGAGAATGTCGTCACCGAGCCGGCGGAACGACAGCATGGCCAGTTGGGTACGCTACAGCGTGGCCGTCTATGTCGGCCTGCTCATGGCGGGAACGCTGGGGGAACAGCACCCCCACCGCGCGCCGGCCCCGCCGACGCACGATCAGCCGCTGACGGCACACTATCGCATTGCGGGTGAGGTGTCCGACGCGCACAACTTTGTGCGACAGCGTCGAGCCGGACCCCGATTCACCCACGCAGCCGCGAAATGATCCTGGGGAGAAAACGTGTCAGGTATCTTTTGCCGTGGCACAAAAGGTACCTGACACGTTTTTCGCCCTGACACCTGTTTCGCCCCCGACTCCTATCGTCATCGGTCGTCATCTCAGGTGACGAGCGCCATCCGCCCTACGGCCCCCACGCACCCGCCGCCCACCCCGACGATGGGCCGCGATCCCCTACCGAGACAGGTCGTTTCGCTCGATCCCGCGGGAGGCCCATTTCATAAGCGACCAAAGGTCGCTTATTCTCATCCTGATGGCCGGATCGGACAATGGCGGACGTCGCGGCATTCTCGTCGTGGTCGGCCTGATTCTCGCGGGCCTGATCGCAGCGGTGATCAGCGTCAACACATGGCGGGCCCGCGATGCGCGTGAGACGACCGCGGACGCCGATCGTCAGCGCGAGAGAATTTCCGAAGCCGATCAGGCGCTCGAACGGCTCCAGGGGAAATACGCCCACGCGAATCTTCACAAGCAGGTCGCGCGGGTGATCCCACTGGCTGAAGAGCAGGTCGCGCGCTTCGAGTCACATCAGGCGTCACACAACTTCCTGGGCACGCTGCTCAGCGAGGTCGGTCGCCTCGAGGACGCCTACGACCGGTTCCAGATCAGCCTTGAACTCGACCCGCGCCAGAGCAAGGTCCATTTTTCCTGCGGCGTTCTGGCGACGAAGCTCGACCGGTTG
>CAUZBA010000246.1:0-5386 GCA_963577635.1 Phycisphaerae bacterium | reverse complement strand
CGACTTGTTCACGGCGTCGCGCAGGTTAATCTGGCCCTGGATCGTGTTGTCCCACGTCGGAGCGTTGGAATCCTCGAAGTCGGCCATGTAGAGATTCGTGCCGCTGTTCAGCGCGTTGATGACCATCTTCCGATCGACCGGACCGGTGATCTCCACGCGCCGCTCTCGTAGGTCCGCGGGAATCGGCGCCACCGTCCAATCGCCCTCGCGGATCGAACGCGTCTGCGGCAGGAAATCGGGCCGGGCGCCTTCGCGGATCTGCTGCTGGCGGTGCTGTCGGGCCTGGAGCAACTCATCGCGGCGCTGGCGAAACTCACCGGCCAGCCGGCCGAGAAAGGCCAGCGCGTCGGCAGTCAGGACGTCGCTGTACTCATTGGACGACGGGGCGTCGATCTGGATCTGGTTCGATACGGTGCGCGCGTTGGCTGGCGTCATGGATGCCACCTCCTCGACTTCCTTTTAACCGACGTGCCGCGGTCAGGTCAAGGCATGCCATTTAACGACATCCTTGGTCGTGGTGTCGATATCGCTTCAGGCTGAGCAATTGACGTGGGGGAGAAGCGACGAAGGGGAAACCGGGGATCGCAAATGTGGCTCGTCGCAAAACAACGGGTCGCATCCCCTTTAGGCGAACGTCATTGGGTCTTCGGTCCACGCGGTGGGCGCTTCGATAGACAACCCTTCGTCGCTCCGTCGCTTGGAACGTAATTAAGGCGCCAATGGGCCAGTGGTTTCGCTGCAACTTCCGGATCGGATCTCACAGTTTGAGGACCTATCCCTGGCGCATCCGGCAGCGATCCGTTCCCTCGCACGCCTCGCACTGCGGCGCCTCTCCGGCGGCGTGGGCCAGGCAGTGGTCCAGCCGCGCCTGAATCACGTCCATCATCATCGGGTGCAGACCGATGGGCGCCCCGACGAGATACGACACGTCGCGATGCGCGGCCGCGGCGGCCGCGGTCAGACGGGGGATGTCCTGTCCCCAATGTTTCCCGGGCAGAAGAAAGTAGGGGATCACAACGACGCACCTGGCGCCGCCGGCGACGCACCGGTCGAAGGCCGTGGCAATGGATGGTTCGGCAACCTCCATGTGCGCCGGTTCGACGGCCCGGTAAGCGCTGCCCTGTCTGAATCGATCGACGAACGCTTCCAGCATCGCGTTCGATTCGGCCCTCCGCGACCCGTGGTCGACGATGATCACGGCGATGTCTGTGGGATCGACGGATTCGCTGGTCATCGGTGCATCTTCTTGCGCAACGCGGCGACCGGTTAAATAGTCGCAAGTCACAAATGGTGAGACTCTCAAGTCCTGCGCAAACGCGCCTTCCCCTCCCGACTTGCGACTCTCACTACTTGAGACTTGCGACTCGCGGCCGGCCGCGGCGAATCGCATCAATCCGCGCCGACGACGCGTTCAACTTCGTCGAACGCCGTAACGCCGTCGGCGGCCATCTGGAATATTGTCTGCTGCAGGCTCACGAATGACGTATCCTGGCGCTCGCGGCGAATATCCTGAATCTTCGGAGAGTTGAGCACCACGTCGCGCAATTCGTCCGTGATCACGAGCGTTTCGAACGCCGCGCGGCGACCGAGGTACGCGGTCTGCAGGCACTTCTCGCACCCGACGGGCGCGCAGATCGATCCGCTCAGCGTGACGCCCAACTCGGCAAGACGATCGGATTGCTGCCCGGTCGGCTTCACCGATCGCTTGCAGTGCGGACACAGCTGGCGCACAAGACACTGGGCCACCACCAGGTTCAGGCCGGTGGCCAGCATGTACGGTTCGACGCCGAGGTTGAGCAGCCGATAGAGGGTTCCGGTCGTGTCACGCGAGTGCACGGTCGACAGCACCAGGTGGCCTGTCGTCGCGGCCTGAATCGCGATCGTCGCCGTTTCGGAGTCGCGGATCTCACCGACCAGGATCACGTCGGGATCCTGCCGAAGCACTGATCGCAGTAGCGCCGAAAACGAGTTGCCCTTGGCCGCGTTGATCGGCAACTGCGTGACACCATCGACTCGGTACTCGATCGGATCCTCGATCGTCACCACGTTGCGCACGGACGCGTCGATCTCGCGCAGCAGCGCGTAGAGCGTGGTGGTCTTGCCCGATCCCGTCGAACCGCACAGAAGCACCATGCCCGAATCCTGGTGGGCGACCTGGCTCATGCGTGTCTGAATGGGCCCCGGCAGCTTCATGTCGCGGAGATACTGGGGGACGCCGGCAAGATCGAGCACGCGCAGAACCAGCTTCTGTCCGTACATCGAGGGCGTAAAGCTCACGCGATAATCCACCTGCCGGCCGGGGACGTTCGCCGAGAAGTGCCCCTCCTGGACGACGTTGGTCTGGGCGATGTCGATATCGCACAGCACCTTCACGACGCGCAGCAGACGCTGGGCGATCTGATCGGTCAGTTTCAGGACGCTGACCATCATGCCGTCGACGCGCGCTCTGACTTGACACAGCTCCGATTTCGGCTCCACGTGCAGATCGGTCGCGCGCATGGCGAAGCACGCCTGCAGTAGGGATCGCAATACCTTGACGCTTTCGGCGCCGGCCGCGTCGTCGGGGCGTGACGAGTCGTCCTCTGATTCGTGCACGATCTTCCCGCGGGCGTTGATCAGGGCGATGGCCGACTGATCGAATGAGCCGCTCGCCAGGGCATCAACGGCCCGGTTGAGCGACTCTTCGTCGTCGATGGCAGCGGTCTCGATCGCCGAAGCGGCGGAAGCGACGGACGCGCCCGCATCGGTGGCCGGCTCGAGCAGGCCCCAGTCGATGTCGGTGGCGTCGGGTCCACGCGAATCGGACAACTCGTTGGCGGTCGTCGCGGATCGCAGTTGGTCGCAAATGAAATGGATTCTGACCCTTCCCACCTTCAACCAGTCGCCGGAATTCAGGCGGGCGCGGTCGACGCGCTTGTCATTCAGCTTGGTGCCGTTGCGTGATTTCAGATCCCGGACGCGGTACGAAGCACCCTCGGATTCGATCACGCAGTGAAAACGGCTGAGCCGGTCGTCCTTGATGGCCAGCGCATTCTTCGGATCACGTCCGATCGTGATCGGCTCCTTGCCGGTCAGGGCCATTTTCCTCTTGCGGCCCGATGGACTGACAATCTCGATGAAGGGTTTGACCATGCGAATGTTTTCTGACGACAGGGCAACCATCGTCCCCTATCCGGTGGCGGAATGCACGTCTGCTAACGTTGCGCGCCCATAAAGGTACGGGTGCTCCGCGGCGGCGTCCAGCGAGTCCGGAACCACGCAAGACTGCCAGAAGCAGCCGCCTTGCCCTCGCGCGGCGGGCCTGCTATTCATACGCGACTTTTAAAGGGAGCAATTGGCCATGACTTTGAAGATCGCGGTGCTGCCAGGCGACGGAACGGGCCCCGAGGTGGTCGACGCGGCGCTTAAGGTTCTCGAGGCCGTCGCCGGCTCGGAATCGTTCGACTACACGACCACCCCATTCGATTTCGGAGGCGACCGATACCTCGCGACGGGAAAGATCATCGACGATGACGAAATCGCGCATCTGCGGGAACAGTTCGACACCGTGCTGCTGGGTGCCATCGGGCATCCCGATGTGGCACCCGGAGTGCTCGAGAAGGGGTTGCTGCTGCGTCTGCGGTTCACGCTGGATCAATACATCAACCTGCGCCCGGTAAAGCTTTATCCCGGCGTCGAGTGTCCCTTAAAAGACAAGGGTCCTGAACACGTCAATTTCGACGTGATCCGCGAGAACACGGAGGACCTGTACTGCGGAGCCGGAGGATTTCTTCGCAAGGGTACGGCCCAGGAGGTGGCCACGCAGGAAATGATCGCAACGCGTTTCGGCGCCGAGCGGTGCCTTCGCTATTCGTTCGACTTCTGCCGCGCCAAGAAGAAGAACGGCGAGGGCAGGGGCCTACTGACACTGGTTCACAAGACCAATGTGTTGACCTACGCCGCCGACCTGTGGTATCGTGCTTTCGAAGAGATCGGCCGCAGCGATTACCCGGACATCGAGCGCGACTACAACCACATTGACGCGGCGTGCATGTGGTTCGTCAAGAACCCCGAGTTTTACGACACCATCGTCGTGCCCAACATGTTCGGCGACATCATCACGGACCTCGGGGCCATGATCCAGGGAGGCATGGGGATCGCGGCCGGGGGCAACATCAACCCCGACGAAGGCGGTACCTCAATGTATGAGCCCATCGGAGGCTCGGCACCGAAGTACACCGGCCAGGGTGTGATCAATCCTCTGGCGTGCATCGGTGCCCTGGCGATGCTGCTGCAGCATGGCGGTCAGAAGAAGGCCGGCGACCGCGTCGAGAATGCCATCAGGCGCACCACGCCGAAACTCAAGAGCATGTCGGCCGGGGAAATGGGATATAGCACGAGCGAGGTGGGGGATATGGTGGTGGATTCGTTGTAACAAGGCACGAAGGGTTGCGGTTTGCCAACTGGTCCGCTCGGTCTTCCGCTTCCTCTCGTTTGATCGACTTATCGCAAATCGAATAGGCACCGTGTTGCTCAGGGATCTGTGCCACAACTCCCCCCTACGTGCCTACGTGCCTACGTGCCTACGTGTCTTCGTGCCTTTCCTCCGTAACTTCACCCCTTTGCCGCCGAGTTGCACTAACGAGCACTGATGCAACAAGAAAACACGCCACACCTCCCGCGACAGCAATGGCCGCCGAAGGCTTGAGGCGCAGTTGCCACTCGGCACGAGATATCAGTCCCAGCCAGCCGACGCCCATGAAAAAGCCAAGAATAGACAGGAGCGTCACGTGCCTGACCGGACCGGCGCTCGCTGCATCCGCCCTCGGGCGCGGTGTGGATCCGACGAACTCGAAGACGATCCGGATGAGAAAGAGCAGCGTGCCGGATGTCACCAATGCGCCGTAGATCAGCGCGTCGGCGCCATAGACAATCAAGACCGACCAGTTGACGAGCCCTTCCCACATATTGTCGGGCTATCCGTCAGGCGCGACCGTAGAGGTATTCCTCAAGGCTGTGTATCGTCTTCTCCTGCTCGGTGGCGTGGTACGCATTGAGGTCGCCGATGGAAATCATCCCCAGGAGTTGCCTCTGTTCGTTGGCCACCGGCAGGTGCCTGATGCGCCGGTTCTTAAAGACACCACGAGCCTCGTCGATCGACGTTTCCGGCTGGCAACAGATCACTTCGGTGGTCATCACCTCGGCGATGCGAGCCACGGCAGGATCACGTCCTTCGGCAACCACGCGTCGCAAGACGTCTCGCTCGGTGAAAATCCCCTTGACCCGTGAGCCGTCCAGGACGACGAGCGCTCCCACTTTGTGGTCGTTCATCAACAGGGCAGCATTCAGCACGGTGGTTTCCACCCCGACTGAGTACACATGCGAACCCTTCTGAGTAAGGATGAGC
>CAUZBA010000245.1:0-5400 GCA_963577635.1 Phycisphaerae bacterium | reverse complement strand
GGCAATCCGACCGATTGCTTGTGACCTCGACGTCGACCACGCCGTCGGATGCCTCGTCGGATTCCTCGATCGGAAAGCCCTGCTCGGTGAGCAACCTTTCGGCTTCGTCGCGGTCGACGGGCCGATCGAGGTATTCATTCAACCATTCGAGGCTGATCTTCATCGCGTGACATCCGGCACGTTCCGCCAACTGCCCGCAGCGAGAATCGATTTGATTGTCGTCATGCGACAGTCACCGGGGACGTCCCATGGTACCCAAGGATGACGGATTGCCAATCGTGTACAGGGCCTGAGGTCACGATAGACTTGGCTACATGATCACCGTCGGCACGGGGAAAGGGGGAAAGGTCCAATTTTCCGGAACGGCCCGAAGAGTGCTTCGCACAAATTGACCTGTCCCTTTTTCGCGTCCTTTTTTCCGTCCCACGGTAGACTTGGTCGGATGCGTACCGACAGGATGCGTATTCACCGCGGGGCGTTCCGACACCGGCAGCAGGCGGCGCTGGCGTGCCTGGCAGCACTGGCCTTTCTCGCCGACGCCGGCGGCTGTTCGTCGCGAACCGCCGCGCCCCTGAACGGAACGAAAACGCCGCCCGATTTCGCCCTCAATGTTCTGGTGAGGGGCCCGCTCGATGAGACGAACCGTCTGCGGCAGACCTCACGGTATGTCCTCGAATCGAACCGTACGCTGCGTGCGACCCGCGGTCGCGGCGCGATCCCTCTCACCTATCCTCCAATCGCTCGCCGACTCGGCCCGGCCCAGGTGGAATCGCTGGTCCGACTGGTCGCCCGTCATCACCTGATGGTCGAGCCCACCAGCCCGTCGGCAGAAGCGGCCGCGGCTCCCGGCGCCGGGCCAGAAGTGATTTACGAACTGCAGATCACCTCGAACGGCCAGACCCACCGCTACCGAACAACGCCCGACGAATCGCCGCCGACCATCCGGCTTCTCACTGAATTGGTGCGGCTTGCGGGTGGTTAGAATTGCCTCGTCAGCACCGCATCGGCCATGTCGAGCATCAGCTTGCGACATCCGGTATCGGGAAGGCTCGCTACGGACGCCTTGGCCTGTTTGACGAGGGACGCGGCCAAATCGTTCGCGTACCGGACGGAGTCACTGGGCGCGAGCAAGTCGCGGACGGCATCCATCTGTTCGACGACGAGTAGTTCGGCGCCCCGCGTCGATGAACCCGCCGGAGACGTCGATCCATTCATGATCTGCAGCAACTGCTGCCGCTGCGAATCGGTTGAATGATTCAGATAGTGGATCAGTGGCAACGTGAGCTTGCCCTTCTGCACGTCGCGCCCCAGCGTCTTGCCCACGGTCTTCTCGGTTCCGACAAGATCCAGCACGTCGTCCACGATCTGGTAGGCGATGCCCAGCTTCTCACCATAGTTGTAGAGATAGTCGCCAACTTCGGACGGGGCCTCGTGCAACAGCGCGGCAACGCGGCAGCACGTACCGCAGAGACTGGCGGTCTTGCGACGGATGATCTCGAAATACGTCTGCTCGTCGAGGCCCCAATTGTTCCGGTTGGCCAACTGCAGCAACTCGCCCTCACAGACGGTGTTGGTCGCGTCGGCAATCAGGTGGTTGATCGCGGGCCGATCGAGGCTTGAGCAGAGGTGGTAGGAATGGCTGATCAGGTAATCGCCGAGCATGACTGCGGCTTCGTTTCCAGTCAGCTCGTTGACGGTGCATCCGCGGCGACGGATCTCGGCCTCGTCCAGCACATCGTCGTGGACGAGCGTGGCCATGTGAACCAGCTCGACGACCGTGGCCACGATCCGGTGAGCATCGCTCAGGCCAGCCGCGTCGCCTCCTGCAGCGCTCGCCATCCCGCTGACCAGCACCAGCGTCGGCCGAAGCATTTTCCCACGGTATTGCTCGACATGCGTGACCAGCGTGTTGACGCAACTCAGGTCGCTGAGCAACTCCTCAGCAAACAGGCCCTCGACTTCCGCCAGCGCGAATTCGATCTGCTCGCGAAGCTGTGTGTTGTTCTGATTCAGCAACAGAATGGACATGGAACCTCTAATAAGACAACACCACAGACCGTTGCGGCGGGCATTGTAGCAAGGCGTTGACCGGCCGTCCCGAACCCCCGCGGTTCACGAACCCGGCCGATCCCGGGGCGGCCCCATCCGCCTGTGAGTTTCGTATCGCGCCTGCCGGATGCCGCGAAACCGCCGAGACAAACGTCGACCAACTGTCAGACACAGGTTACTGCACCTAAAGAACTTCCGTGTTGATGACGACGGTTGACACCGGAGGGGGCCGTCCATATGGTCATTATAATGGGTCGCCAGAGCACCTCTGACCTCTGCACGACAGCGTCATGGGCCAGACCTGCGGACCAATGAACGAGAACAAGACGTCCAATCTGGACTCCGTCCTGGGGCGACTCGTGGTGGAGCACGGCCTGACCACGCCGGAAGAGCTCCAGGAATGCCTCGAACTGCAGCGCCAAAAACTGAGCGAGGAAGGGTCGAACGGTGCCCCTCTCGGTGATCTGCTGGTGGAAGGCGGGCTGATCACCGAACGGCAATTGAAACGGATCTCGCCGCTGGCCGAAGAGGTCGGCAAAGGGCAGCAGATCCCCGGCTACCGGATCAAAAGGCGCCTGGGCGCCGGTGCCATGGCGGCCGTCTACATGGCCAAGCAGCTGAGCCTCGATCGCGTCGTGGCGATCAAGATTCTTCCGCGCAAATACACGAACAACGAACAATACATCGCGAGGTTCTATGCCGAAGGGAAGGCGGCGGCCAGGCTGAACCACCCCAACATCGTTCAGGCGATCGACGTGGGCAAATCCGGTGATTACCATTTTTTCGTCATGGAGTACGTCGAGGGCCGCACGGTTGGTGACGACCTGACCCGCCACGGCCGGTATTCGGAGAAGGACGCACTGAAAGTTGTCATCCAGGTCGCCAAGGCTCTGGACCACGCTCACAAGGCCGGTTTCATTCACCGGGACGTGAAGCCCAAGAACATCATGATCACCGCCGACGGGGAGGCAAAACTCGCGGACATGGGTTTGGCCCGTGCCGAGTCCGACCGCGAGGCGGCGGAGGCCGAGCAGGGCAAGGCCTATGGAACGCCCTACTACATCTCGCCAGAACAGATTCGCGGAGAGATCGACGTCGACTTTAGGGCCGACATCTACGGATTGGGCTGCACCTTCTACCACATGGTGACCGGTCAGGTCCCCTTCGAGGGCCCGAACCCCTCGGCGGTGATGCACCAGCACCTCAAGGCGGAGCTGATGCCACCGGACCACCTCAACAACGAGTTGAGCTCCGGCGTGTGCGAAGTCATCGAAGTGTGCATGGCAAAATCGCCCGACAAACGATACAACTCCTCTGGCGACCTGCTGGAGGACCTCGAGGCCGTGGCCGCAGGCAAGCCGCCCCAGGAGGCCCGCAAGAAATTCGACATCGCGTCGATCGCGGCCCTCGACGACACGGCGCATTCTGGCGCCGCGCCGGCATGGGCTGCGGTCAGCGGCACGGTCCCTCTAACCGCCCAGCCGGTCTTCTGGACGGCCGTGCTCGGTTGGGCGGTGGCGGCCATCGTGTTGATCCTCGTGATCATCATGGCCACGGCCGCGAACTGAACCGCAACTCAATCACGAAATGAATCGCGGCGGTTCAGGTCGTGCGATGTTCCGACCGATGGAGATCAGCAAGCCCACATCACCAATCTTGATCCGAGGGAGCACGCCATGCCTTCACCTTTAACCTCATTGATCGCCAGTGGCACCAAGCTCTGGCTGGACTCGATCGATCCCGATCTGATCCTGTCGAACAGGCAGTTGGGCGCTACGGGAGCCACGTCGAACCCGATCATCGTGTCGGACCTGATCAAGTCAGGGCGGTTCGACGACCGGACCATCGCACTCATGGAACAAGGCCTCGACGACGAGGCGATTGCGTGGGCGATGACCGACGAGTTGGTCCACGACGCCCAGCAGGTGTTTGTGCCCGTGTGGCAGGAGACGGCCGGCAACGACGGCTATGTGAGTTTCGAACTCGACCCGCTGCTGGAGGATCCGGATAGCTCCTTGTCACACGCGGATCGCGTATCGCGATACGTCACGCTTGGCCGAAAGTGGTCGAAGGGCCACGACAACCGCATGATCAAGGTGCCCGCGACACCGGCCGGCCTCGAGGCCCTCGAGCCGTTGGCGGCCGACGGCATCACGCTCAACGTCACGCTTATATTTACGGCTCGCCAGTATGAGATCGCTCGCGAGGCGGTCTGGCGCGGCGCTCGCCAGCGACCTTCGCTCGATCGTTTCAAGAGCGTTTACAGCATTTTCGTCTCGCGATTGGACGTCTACACCGCCAAGCACGTTCCGCAGTTGAGCGAGGCGGCCCAGGGCATGGTCGGCATCGTCAACGCCAAGCGCTTGTGGAAAATGAACGAGGATTTCTGGGCCGACAAGAAGCTTCCGCTCCAACAGGAAATCATCTTCGCATCCACTGGAACGAAGCTGCCCGAAGACCCGGTGGACAAGTACG
The DNA here is from genome assembly GCA_963577635.1 of Phycisphaerae bacterium. Taxonomy (GTDB): domain Bacteria; phylum Planctomycetota; class Phycisphaerae; order Phycisphaerales; family Phycisphaeraceae; genus CAUZBA01. The sequence goes on along the minus strand of CAUZBA010000245.1, from coordinate 876 downwards.
TGTCGGCCTTCGCCGGAAGCGGCATCGAGACGAACCCTCCCAAGACGAACGATGCGGTGGAGCAACTCGGCAACAGCTACAATCGCCAGGTGGACCAGATGCCCTCCGACGACCTGCTGCGCGAGATCGACGGGCACATCGACATGCGAGCGCTCGAGCAGGTTCTTATGGACGAGGGTGTTCGGAAATTCGCCGATCCGCACAAGGCGCTGCTACGGCTGATCGCTGAGAAGAGACTGACGCTCGCAGCGACGAAGTAGGCGGGGCAGAGCAGGGCGGGGAGGGGCGGGACGTTGCCCCGAAAACCGTACAAACATGATGCCTGGTCGCATGGGCTGCAACGCGTTGCGTTGCAGCAACGGTCTTGGCTCGCTTGCGGCGACCGTCCCCTGATCGCCGTCTGTACAAGACGCCCATGGCTTCAAGGCAACGCCCTGAAGTCCGTACAAACAAAACGCTTGGCCTGATGAACTTAAACGCGTTGCGTTGCAGTTGTTGTGTCTCTTTGATATCGTTGGCGCGGCCCGCTATCGGAGTCCCCCCGCATGACACGTTCGATCTGCCCTCTGCTGTTGACCGCCGCGGTGCTTCTGGCCTCGAGCTGCCAGTCGACGCCGCCCTCAGGACCGAAGCATCTGATCAATCCTGTCGAGGCGGGACAGTTGGGGTATCGATATCAATGGGCCGAGGATCTGGGAATTCCAGGCGGGAGGCGGGTGGGCGACGTGAGGGTGGTGGACGACCTGATCATTGTGGTGGAATCGCCAATCAACCTGGTCACGGCACTATCGCTTCGCGACGGCAGTCCGCGCTGGACCAAACAGGTGGGGGACGCCCCGAGTCGACTCTACATCAGTGATCGCCACGCGGACCGCA
>CAUZBA010000244.1:0-5407 GCA_963577635.1 Phycisphaerae bacterium | reverse complement strand
TTACAGAGCGTCGATCCAAACCGCGTCAGCTTCATCGACGCACGGGATTGTCTACGACATCGGCCGCCCGACGACTCAATCCCCGTGCTAATCGTCAATCCGAAACGCCCCAACCGTGACGAACCTCGTGTCATCAAACGCCCGAAGGATTGTTACACATACATGACCCAATCGCGTCAAAAGCTGCGACAAGACCTTGGAATCAAACACGTTGCAGCTTAAGTTCACGGCGTTCGCTACCGACCCCTTTTTCTCCTCCTACAGCTCGACCACGGCCTTGATGACGCCGCTGTCAGGATCGAGCCACGAATCGAACGTGTCGATCATGTCGTCGAATCCGACGCGGTGCGTGATGAAGCTGTCGGTTTCCACTTCGCCGCGCTGCATCGCTTTGATCACGTTCTCAAGATCCTCGCGCGTGGCATTTCGGCTGCTGAGCAGCGTCACCTCGCGCTTGTGGAACTCCGGATCCTCGAAGGTGATGTCCGCCTTGACGATGCTGACCATGACATACGTTCCCGCGTGTGCCACGAACTGAAATGCGTTCATCATTGACTTGGGATTGCCGGTCGCCTCCATCACCACGTCGGGGTATTCACCGTCGGTCAGTTCTTCGATCTGGCCCTTGGCGTCGCCGTTTGCGTTGATGCACTCGTCAACTCGAAGCACGTTCTTGCAGTAGGCGAGCCGTTGATCGTTGACGTCCATCGCGATGACCCGCCCCCCGGCGATACGGGCGAACTGCATCGCGCCCATTCCAATTGGACCGGCGCCGATGACCAGCACAGTCTGTCCGGGCTGAACTTGGGCGCGGCGGACTGAGTGAGCGCCGATCGAGAGACACTCGACGATGGCCATCTGTTCAAGCTTCAGTCCCGGCGCAGGGATCAGGTGGCTCACGGGCATCGAGATGTATTCGGCCATTCCGCCATCCTGATGAATGCCGATCAGGCTCAGAGCGGCGCAGCAGTTCGTGCGGCCCTTGCGGCAAGCCGCGCAACGACCGCACTCGAGGTAGGGCATGATGACGACCTCGTCGTCTTCGCGCAGTGCCGCGCCGCCCGATTCGATATCAACGATTTCGCCGGATAGCTCGTGGCCAAGCACGCGCGGATAGGTGAAGAACGGTTGATTACCGCGGTAGGCATGCAGATCCGTACCGCAAATGCCAGTCCGCTTGATTCGCAGCAATGCCTCGCCCTCACCTCTTTCGGGCATGGGAACGTCGCGGAGAGCGAACTTGTAGGGTTCTTCACAGACGATTGTTTTCATGACTGACTGTTCCATTCAGGCTATTCGGTCGAATCAGATCACAGTCGAATAACCGACCAACCACCACCTGATCCGCAGAGAAGCCCGACACACCGGGCACGGCCGGATCCGACGATATCACTATAGAGAGCCTGGAGAGAGCCTGGAACAGGTGAATCGTGGTCCGGTCACCTGTACAATGTACAGCAGCCAGTTCTCGCGAGGGAGGATTTAATCGTGCCGGTTCCGGTAAAGATGCCCAAGCTGGGAATGACGATGACCGAGGGCACGCTCGTGCGCTGGGTGATCGCCGAGGGCGATGCGGTCGAAAAGGGGCAGATGATCGCCGAGGTCGTAACCGACAAGCTGGTGAACGAGATGGAATCGCCCGGTGCCGGCACGCTCGCCGGCGTCGACGAGGGCGAGGTGGTCCCCGTCGCGCACACGATGGCCTGGATCATCCAGAAAGGCGAGACGGCCCAGGAAATTCCAGGAACGCAAGACGAGGGGGGGGGTAAGACTTTCGATAGGTCAGTCCTCCGGGCGTCGACAACTATTGCGTTCCGGTCTGATGAACGATACCCCCCGATGCCGAGCTCTTCTTGAATCACGGGAGCATGCGTGAACCATCAAGAAACACGAACTGATGACCACGCGCATTTCGCGGCGAGAACCGGCACGTCGAAGGCACTGTTCGAGCGCGCTTCGAAGGTGCTCATGGGAGGGACGACTCGAACGAGCGTGTACTTTCCGCCCTATCCCGCGTACATGGCCAGAGGCGAGGGTTGCCGCCTCTACGACGAAGACGGCAATGTCTATGTCGATTTCCTGAACAATTACACCACGCTGATCCACGGACACTGCTTTGGGCCGATCGTGGAGACATTGGAAAAGCAGGTTCATCGGGGTACCTGTTTCGGCGCCCCATCGGAACCGGAGATCCGGCTTGCCGAAATTGTTTGTGAACGGGTGGACTCGGTCCAGAAGCTCCGGTTTGCAAGTTCCGGGACCGAGGCGGTCATGTACGCGATACGCGTGGCCCGCGGTTTTACCAGACGGAACCTGATCGCCAAGTTCGAGGGCGGATTTCACGGCGCCTACGACGATTGTCAACTGAGCACCAGCCTGCCTTCAGACCGCCTCGTAACATCCGGCCAACCCGTGAAATTCCGTAACACGCAAGGCCTTGAAGCCGGCGTCGATGATCGGGTCGTCGTGCTTCCATTCAATCGTGCGGACGAAGCGTGCGCTGCGGTCGAGGCCCATGCCGATCGAATGGCCTGCGTGATCGTTGAACCGGTGATCGGTTCGGGAGGAGTGATCCCGGCGCAAAGAGAGTTCCTGCAGGCCCTGCGCGAGGTCACGGCTAGGAACGGTATCCTGCTCATCTTTGATGAGATCATGAGCTTCCGGCTCGCCTACGGCGGAGCCCAGGAGATCTATGGGATCGCGCCCGATCTGACGACGTTCGGCAAGATCATTTCGGGAGGACTGCCGCTGGCGGCATTCGGCGGGCGGGAAGACGTCATGGCACTGCTCGACCCCAGGAATGGTCCGCCTGCGATTCCCCAGAGCGGGACCTTCAATGGCTGCGCGGCGGCCGCGGCCGCAGGGGTAGCCTGCATGGAGCATCTGACGCAAGAGAGTTTGTCCGGTCTGGAAAGTCTGGGCCACGAACTGAAGATGGGCCTGAAGAAGGTGTTCGATCGAACCGGCACCGCGGCACAGGTTACGGGGTTCGGCTCGCTGTTCAACATCCACTTTTCGGCGTCGCCGGTGGTGGATCACCCGGGAGCGATCCGTGCCGACCGCGAGAAACTGGAGAACCTGTTCCGGGCTCTTCTTGATCGCGGGTACTTCCTGGCGTCGCGCGGCATGATCTGCCTCTCGACCGTCATGGGTCCGGCGGAGATTGAAGGTCTTGTCGGTGCCGTCGCCGACGCCCTGGAATCAGGAGAGGTCTAACAGGACATGCCGGATCGTTTCAGGCCCAGGGTGCTTGTCCTCAGCCATTATGATCGCGAGGTCATCGCGGCCCCCATCGAGCGCCTCGCCGCCAAGGCCCAGGTCGTGGATGCCTGCCTCGGCAGATTACTGACACGAGAAGAGATTCTGGAACGCATTCCCGGCGTTCATGCCACGATCGCATCGGATGAAGGGTATAGCGCCGAAATTCTCGACAGGGCCGCAGACCTGGTCCTGATCGCTCGTGATGGAACCGGTTACGACGCGATCGATCTCGAAGCTGCCACCGAGCGCGGCATCCTTGTGACCCGCGCGCACGTGCTTCACCATGCCACCGCGAACACGACGATCGGGTTGATGGTGGCACTGGTCAGGAAGATCGCCCTGGCCGACCGCGGCGTCCGCGAGAATCGCTGGAACGATCGCAGCGTCTGGCTGGCCCCGGACCTCACGGGAATGACTTTGGGAATCATCGGGTTCGGGCAGGTGGGTAGAGAAGTTGCCAAGCGCGCCCTGGCCATGGGGATGCGCATCCTGGCGTGCAACCGCAGCGATGTTTCCACTGCCGCAACGCAGATCGGCGCAACAATCGTCTCCATGGATGAAGTGCTCCGGAACTCGGACGTCGTTTCACTGCACATGCGTCATTCGGGTAAAACCTCCAACATGTTCGACGCCGATATCTTCGCCAGGATGAAGAAAGGCGCATACTTCGTGAACACCGCCCGCGGTGGATTGGTGGATGAGGCAGCGCTTGCCGAAGCCCTGTCCTGCGGGCATCTTGCCGGCGCCGCCCTCGACGTCTTCGCACGGGAACCGGTTGAGCTCGACCACCCGCTTCTTGCATTCGAAAGCGTCTTATGCACCCCGCACTTCGCAGGCGATACCACGACGAGCATGTCCCAGGCGGTCGAATCAGCCGTCCAGCAGGTTCTGGACTGTTTTGCCGGCAGAAAACCGGAGCATCTGATTAACCCGCAAGCCTGGGACAAGGCGCGGATTCACGACCTCAAACGCGACGGCAAGCAATGAATTCATCTGCCAGGATTGCGATCGTGACCGGGGCGGGGGCGGGAATCGGCCGGCTCACGACCAGGGCTCTGATGCGCGAAGGATACTGCGTTGTCCTGGCCGGCCGGCGGGTTGATCCGCTGGAAAGTATCTCGGCGGAGACCGACCCGTCCGGTTCGCAGTCTCTGGTCGTGCCCACCGACATCCGGGATCCCGAATCCGTGCGCGCCCTGTTCGCCAAAACCAGAGAACATTTCGGACGGCTCGACCTGCTATTCAACAACGCGGGGATCCATCTGCCTCTGACACCCCTGGAAGATGTGTCTCACGACGACTGGCTCGCGGCGATGAATACCAACCTGACCGGCGCATTTCTATGCACGCAGGAAGCGTTCAGACTGATGAAAATCCAGACACCCCGCGGCGGGCGCATCATCAACAATGGTTCCGTGTCATCCCAGGTGCCGCGCCCCGACACGGTGCCCTACAACGTGACCAAGCACGCGATCACCGGGCTGACGCGATCCACGTCCCTGGACGGCCGCAAGTACGACATCGCGTGCGGCCAGATCGACATCGGCAACGTGGAAACCGAAGGGAACGAGAACATCATGAAAGATGGCGTGCTTCAGGCCGACGGATCCACCAGACCCGAGCCCAAGTTCGACGGCGCCCACGTCGCCGCGGCCGTGATCTACATGGCCGGGCTTCCCCTGGACGCGAACGTCCTGTTCATGACGGTGATGGCCACGAAGATGCCGCTTGTGGGTCGGGGGTAGTAGCACGCTGCTCTTGCGACCCTCTTTGCCCTTCCGATTTTCCTGTCAGCGGGTCTGCTCTGCGGCGATTTTTCTAAGACTTCTGCCGCCGGTACGTACTCATTACAGAGGCGACCGCCGCCAGGGAGCAAATGTCCTTGATGGATACGTCTTCACGTGACGGCCTCTGGCTCCGCTCCGCAGTCGATCATTACGAGCGAGGTCTGACGCTGTATGCCTCCCGGTTGCTGGGCGATCCCGACCGGGCGCTCGACGTCGTTCAGGAGACGTTCTGCCGATTGTGCCGGCAGCGGCGGCAGGACATCGAAGACCACATGGCCCAATGGCTGTTTGCGGTCTGTCGCAATATCGCCCTCGACGTGATGCGGAAGGAAAGCCGAATGAAACCGCTTACCGACACA
>CAUZBA010000243.1:0-5450 GCA_963577635.1 Phycisphaerae bacterium | reverse complement strand
ATGGTAACAATTATTGTGAAGTGCATGACGCCCATCGATCGCACAGCTCGCAGTCCCGAAGACCGCTATACTGCCGAATCACACCACACTAGGGAGTCGTGATGCGATATTCACCGAACATCGTGAAGGGGATCTGTGCGGCCATTCTGATCGGACTTAGCGATTCGCCGACCGTCGCCGAACCCAGCCTGGCGGAGATCGAATACCAGAACGCTCTGACCACGCAGATCCACCTACCGCACACGAAATGGGCTAAACCGTACGCCCGCGGCAAGGTGCGCGTCCTGTTCTTCGATCAGAGCCAGCTGACATCCGGTTCTTATGACGGCTGGCCGCAGTGGTTTGGGGCGATGATCAACGAGGTTGCCCTCGTCCAGCGTTTTGATTTGGATGCGGACGCCGTCCTGTTTGATCCGGCCGCGGCAGGGGCCGACGGTGGACCGGGCAAGTCGGGGATCTACGGGGGGCTACCGGGGGAGCAGCGCCTGGAGCGATTGCTGGAGACGCCCTATGACTGCTACGCGTTCGGCCAAGTGAAGCTGTTCGAGCGTCTACCGTCATCTGCGCGGGCCACGATCATGGACCACGTGCGAAAAGGCGCCGGATTATTCTTCAGCGGAACGATCGACGAGAAGCTCGCATCAGAGTTCGAACCTCTGGACACCGATCCACCGGCACTCGCGGGACTCGACATCACGCCCTACAAGTTGGGTGACGGTCGCGTCGTCGCGTTCCGCAGACGCACTGTATCCCTCTGGGCCCAGAAACCCTCGGAGGTTTTCGAGCTGGGTCTGATCTTCGGCATCCATCTGCCGATGGACATCGACACGCAGTTCGAGGGCCGCTCGCTGTTCTGGACCGCTCGAAAAGAACCCCTGTTGACGCTCAGCGTGTCGGTCGGCGCCGACACCATCCCGCGTGCCGAACTGTCCCTCCGACCGATCGAAGTGTCGTGGAACAGCCAGGAACTGACCGAACCGCTCGAACTGGCGGTGCGCATTCGCGCGCAGTCCATGCCGCCGCGCCGGCTGCCTCCGGCTCGCGATCTACCGGCCAAAGCGGGGACCAGGACCTACAAGTTGCCCGCCTTGTCGGCGGGAAGGTACTGGGTGGAAGTCATCGCCCGCAGCAACCGTGGCACCGAGGCGTGGGCCGTGGCACCGCTCACGGTCAGCAGCAAGGAGCGTCTCGGCACGGTCCGCCTCAAGCGCCAATGGGGCGAGGCCGGCGAGCCGATCGAAGGCACCGTCGATGTCGACACACCCGATCGAACCCGGCGGACGCTGCGCGTTCAGGCGATCGACCGATCCGGCCGCGCCCTGAGCCGGCAGGTGTTCCGAAGTCCCCGAGAAAAGGTGGCCTTTTCCCTGCCGTCCCACTCTTGGATGCCCAACACCGTCGGTGTTGAGGCGGTGCTGCTCGCCGACGGCGAGCCGGTGACGCACGCGTACACGCCCGAGCCCTACACCATCCCTCACCGCAACCGGGGCCGGTGGAACTTCGTCGGGTGGGGTCGGGTCTACGAAGGCGGCTATGCCACGGTTCTTCTCGAAGAGGTCCTCGCCCAGTTGGGCATCACGTCGCGCATCGAGACATCGGCAACGACCTGGTGGTTCATGTCGCTCGCCGGGATGAACTACACGCCGTATTGCACTAGCGGTATTCCGCTGGGAGCCGGCCGATCATTGCGAGACATCTCCTTCGAGAAACATGGGCCGCACAAGCCGGTGCCCATGGTCGACGCCAACGGAATTCTCGCCAATAACAACTGCTGGAACGACACCGCGGCGATACCGCGTCAACTCAAGAACGCCCTGTCGGACCAGCTCGGCTTCCGCCAGCACGGCGTTCTGGTCTACAGCCTCGGCGACGAGGGCCTGACCTTCGGCTCGTGCCTGCACCCGGCGTGCTGGCAGACGTATCGGGAATATCTCGAATCGCAGTATCGCAGCATCGACGCGCTCAACGCCTCCTGGGGCACGGACATCGCCGGGTTCAGCGAGATCGAACCGATCATCGATCACACGGCCTTCCCGGACGTCAAGGAATCCGACAAGCGTCAGGCCGCGATCAAGAGCTACGCCAACAATGCCTGGTCGAACCTGAAGGCACCCCCGGGATCGACGGCCTGGTCCAACGAGATGGTCAACCTGCCCCGCTGGTTCGACCGCCGGGCGTTTCAGTTCTGGAACTACGGTCAGCACGTCGATCGCTTCCGCGCCGCGGCCCGGCGCATCGACCCTCAGGCCCTGACCGGCCCTGAAGGCACCGCGTTCAGCCTCGACCAGGACATCGATCGGATCATCCGCCACACGGACTGGTGGGTGATCTATGACTCGGCGATCTTGGAACTGATTCGCAGCATCGCCCCACCGGGCTACATGTTCGGAAAATGGATCGGCTATAGCGACAGCGAGCAGAGCATGCACGACTGGTGGTGGAGCTTTCTGCGCGGATCCAACTGCGCCGCGTGGTGGCGCGTGGATCACTACGTCAACTCCCGCGCCGACCCGGGCCGAGGTCGCGGGATTGTCGAAAGCGGCCGGATCGTCTTCGACGGGCTGGGCACGCTGCTGAACGTCCGATCGAAGATGCAGCACGACCGGATCGCCATGCTCCATTCGTTTCCCTCGGCGCAGGCTTCGATGTTTGAAGCGGGGCCCACGTACGGCACGTACGCGCACCCGACGGTCGATCACGGGCATAACTGGGACATGCGGCCCGGCGGGAAAAACCACATCGCCTGGCACCGGGCCATCCGGTCGCTGGGCCTGCAGTTCGAGTACGTGACGGACCGGATGTTGCAGCGCGGTGAGTTCGATCCGGGTGAATACAAGGTCCTGATTCTTTCGCAGTGCGAGGCGCTCGGACCGCGGGGGGCACAGGTCATCCGCGACTTCGCGTCCGCGGGCGGCACGGTAATCGCCGACGTGAGGCCCGGGCTTTACGACGGACACTGCAAGCTCAGATCGCGGGGCATCCTCGACGACCTTTTCGGCGTGGAGCACACGGGCAACGTTCCCGCCAAAGCCGTCGAGGGCGGCTCTATTGAAGGTCGCATCGGCGACGCGGACGTCGCCATCGACTTTGCCGCCGCATGGGACACCTACCCGGATTACTACAAGTGGCTGCACGGCGATCTGGAAAGCTTCAACGCATCGCGGAAGAAACAGTTCAAGAGCTTCAGAGAAGGCGTGCCCACGCTGCACGTCAACCCGGCGGTGAGCGTCACCAGTGGCAAGGCGCTTGGCACCGCCGGTGACACGCCCATCTGCATCGTCAACGAGGTGGGGCGCGGGCGCGCGATCCTGCTGAACTTCCCGCTCTGCGCTTTCCCGGAGATTACCATTCCGCAGACACCCGAATCCTGTGCGGACTTTCTCAAGGCGATGTTTGCATCGGCGGGCGTAAAGTGGCCGCTGCAACTGTTGGACAGCAACGGCGGTCGCCACCGTAACGTCGAGGCCGTCCGCTGGGACGCGGGCGACGGCATCGAGGTCGTCGCCGTGTTGGGCCCGACGGACGCCAAGGAGCCGCTCTGGAAGACGTATCGCGAAGGACGGGCCAAGACCGACCGACAGGTGTCGGACGCGCAATTGGTCGGCCTGAAACCCGTTCGCATCACGATTCCGGAAGCGAAGCATATTGTCCGGATCGGGGGCGAATCGACGGGGCCATCCACGCAAGTCACACTGCAACCGCGACCCTGGCGCCCGGAATTCATTGTGCTGTCGGACTTTCCGATTCAGGCGCCAGTTTTTTCAACAGCGCACGGCTCAGTCCGACCCGGCGAAACGCTTCAGATCGAGATTCAGATCCCCGACGCCCAGGGGCTGCACGCGTTAAAACTTCGCGGCAAGGACCCCGACGGCGAACCGGCGGTCTGGTTCGCCCGCAGCCTGATCGTGGAGAACGGCAAAGCGCAGGTGGATCTGCCCATCGCCCACAACGAACGTCATGGCGAATGGACATTGTCCGCCACGGACCTCTACACCGGATCAACTGCCGATTTCGAATTCATGGTTGAGCCAACCAACCCGAACGCGAATTAGAACCCCTCGGTGCAACACGAGCGCCGCGTGATCCTTGTTTTTGACAGGATTTACAAGATTCACAGGATGGGATTGGGCGTGTGTTTGAATGGCAGCAGGCGTGTCTGTCTGGATCAATACAATTCAATCATCCTGTTAATCCAGTTATTCCAGTCCAAAAAGCTTTGGTTGTGGCTTCACAGCGTGTGCGAACTAGAATCGCCATCATGACACAGACCGTTGAATTGCGTCGAATCGGTCGCAGCGACCTGATGACCAGCCGCGTCGGGCTGGGCTGTGTCACGTTCGGCCGCGAGATCGACGAGCAGACATCCTTCCGAATTCTCGACTACGCCGTCGAGCGCGGCATCGTCTTCTTCGACACCGCCGAGTTCTATGGTGGCGGCAACGCGAAGAAGGAACGCCTAGCCAACTACGGCACCTCCGACGAGCGCGAGGTGAGCGCCGAAATGTACTCCTCGGAAAAGATTCTCGGCCGGTGGTTGGCGCAACGGGGATGCCAGGACCGGGTCGTCATCTGCACGAAAGTGTCCAGCGGCGCCTCGGCGGATAACATCCGCAAACGGGTGGTGGAAAGTCTCGAAAGGCTCAACGTCGACTGCATCGACGTTTACAAGATTCACGTCCCCGACGACCGCGTGCCCATCGGCGAATCGCTGCAAGCGCTCAACGAACAGGTGGTCGCGGGCAACATACGCGTGATCGGAACGAGCAACTTCAGCGCCGCACAGATGCAAGAGGCCCTCGAGGCCTGCCGATCGAAGGGTTGTGCCCGTTTCGAGATCACGCAACCGCCCTACAGCCTTGGCGACCGATCCTACGAACCCGATCTGCTTCCACTGTGTCACCGCGAGCAGATTGCCGTGACGACGTACAGCCCGCTGGCCGCCGGCTTTCTTGCAGGCAAGTATTCGCCCACGCAGGAGCGGCAGAATTTCCCCGCCGGAAGTCGATTCGACGTTTCACCCGGTCACGCCGACGTCTATTTCAGCGACCGGAATTTTCGGGTCGTGGAGCATCTGCGCGCCAAGGCGAACGAGCTGGGAATTCCCATGGTGCGCTTGGCCATGGCCTGGGCCATGGCCAATCCGATGGTCACCGCCGTCCTGGTCGGCGCCCGGACAACGGGGCACATCGACAATGCCCTCGAAGCGATGGCCATGGGGATTGACGCCAACCTGCGGGCCGAGATGTCGTCGTGGGATTGACCGGGGTCAGTCGCGGTGATTCTATTCCACCATGTGGTACACCAATGGCTGCACCGCTTCGGGCAGGCGGTTGTAGATCGACTCGGACAGCTTTTCGACCTTGGGATCGGTGCCGCCGTGATCCTCGACGATCTGCCTGCGATCGCGCGTTCCTGGAACCAGCGGATTGAGATTGAGCCACCAGGGCGCG
>CAUZBA010000242.1:0-5470 GCA_963577635.1 Phycisphaerae bacterium | reverse complement strand
GGCCCGATGGGTCGGCGAACGTCGGGTCAAGGCGCTCTTGTTCAACTATCTGCACTTCGTCATGGACTATCAGACGATCGACCCATGGATGTATCACAAGGCGTCACGCGTGATTCGGCTGGATAAGTCCTGCCACATCGTCGGCGACGCGTGCGGCCCGGAGATACTCGGTTACACCGGGACCGTCCACGGCGGCAACGGCTATCTCGACAAGCATCACCTCGGCGGCCACGTTCAGTGGGCGGCCGGCGGGCAGACGGACCGCAAAGCGCGGGTGTTTCATTACGGGTGGGTCAAGTCCCGCGAAGAGCTGGAAGACAAGATGGGCATGATCGAGCAGTTCTGGTGGGGCAGTATTGACGCGCAGCAGGTGCAGAAGCTGCGGGCCGACAAGTTCGGCAACCTGATAGACCGGTATCCGATTCTCAAGAAGTACGGCGATTCGCACCCGGCCGTCATGGCACAGCGCATCGCCGACCACGAGACGTTCGCCGCGGTATCCAGCCGGTGGCTCAATCCCCGTTTCTACGCCGAGGTCTTGCGCCACGGTTTTCACGGATAATCAGCCGTTGCTACGCCGGGCGAGAAGCCGTTCGTACACGTCGATCACTGCTTTCGCCTGCCGGTCAAGCTGGAACATCTGACGGGCGTGGGTCAGCGCCGCTGCGCCCATTCGCCGGCGCCGTTCGGTGTCCGAGGCCAGGGCGACGATGGCTTCGGCCAGATCGGCGGGCGTGTCGCCCACGGTCAGGCCGGCGTGACCGTGCGGAACCAGTTCGGGCAGTATTCCGAGGCGCGATGTGATGACGGGGTTGCCCATCGCCATGGCCTCGCGGACCGCGCGGCACGTACCGTCCGAGCCCGGCATCAGAAGCACGTTGAAATCGAGGCTGGCCAGGATATCGACATAGTCGTCGTCACGGTGGCCGGCGAGGACGATCGCATCCGTCAGGTCGAGCCTTGCCATTGGCTCCCGCGCCACCCGATCGAAGTCCGTGCCGCTGCCAATAATGACGAAGCGCAGCGAGGGGACGTCGCGTCGGGCCAGGGCGATCGCTTCGAACAGCACATCGAAGCGCCGGTGCGGTTGGAGCCTCGCCACGATGCCGCCGACGACGTGTTCCGGGCCGAGACCCAGTTCCGGGCGCACGTCGCGCCGCGGCGAATCGGCATCGAAGCGTTCCAGATCGATCGACGAATGAATCATGAAGACCTGTTCCGATCGCAGGCGGAACACGGCGGCGTCACGATCGGCGGCGCGTCGGCTGAAGCCGATATACGCATCGGTCCACCTGCGAAGCGAAAGTCGGTGACCCAGAGTGGATTGCAGCGGCGCACACGTGTGGTTGGTGCGCACCAGCAACGGCCCGTTTGCGCGTCGCGCCGCCAGTCCCCCGAGAAGATGGTCCTGCGGCCGGTGGGCGTGCACGACATCGACACGCTGCCGTTTGAGATGGTGTGACAGACGTTGCACGTCGAGCAGGGTCCCAACGAGCCGCCTCGTGCGATTCAGTCGAAAATCGGTCAGTGGTTCGATCCCCAGCCGTCTGGCATGATCGACGACGAATCGGATACGCCCCGTTGGCGCATGGCGCGGCGGCCGGCGACACGCAAGGTCGGCGGTCACGCCCAGGCGGCGCTGTGTCGCTACCAGTTGGGCCACCGGCTCGGCGATGCCGGTCCATCGATAGTCGGACAAAAGGTGCAAGACGCGCATGGATGGGGATTGTATGGGCCGGTGCGACGACACGTGTCATTGTCACGAAGAAGGCACGAAGGCGTGGGGATAGGCACGAAGGCACGAAGGGGGGGGGAGGCCGATGGTATCAGGAGTCAAAGAAGTAGGATTATCGCGTGCTATGCCATGATCCGGACCAGCGTACGGATTGACAAGAGTATGCCGCTCGCTCACAGATCCGCTGCGACAACGTCCCCCCTTCGTGCCTCGAACCTAAACGAGCGCCTTGCACCAGTCCGCGGCGCCCGTACACTCCGCGATGCAAAATGTCCTCGATCACGGTCGTGAACATTGTGGCGGTGTCCTATTCCGGTAGCACCTGGCTGAACCTGATGCTGGGCGCGCACGTTGATGCCCTGAGCGTGGGTGAGATCGATCAGGCGTACAAGGCGGGTAGGGCGGTCTGCCGCATTCACGGGCCGCAATGCCCGATCTGGAGCCGGTTCGACGCCCAGGCGAATGAGAACCCCTTCATTCAGGTCGCGCGGATCAGCGGCAAGCGGTTTCTGATCGTGAACAATACGAGGCGTCTACTTCAGGACCAGGACCATCCGGACATCGAATCGAAGTACATTTGGATGATTCGCGACGGGCGGGCCGTAGTGGCCAGTGCGATGCGCAAGTACCCGGGGCGGGGCATCGTGAGGGCAACGCGCGATTGGGCCAGATCAATGCGGAAGAAACGGAGGCTCATCGGCCGCCAGATACCCGACCGCGTGATGCGAGTTCACTGGAACGATCTCAATGCGGACACGGATTCTCATTTGAGAAAGATCTGCGAGTTTCTGAGAATGGGATTTGACCCCTGCATGATCGCGTATTGGAATACCGACACGCATTTCGTCGGCGGAAATCGCGGCCCGATGACGATCCTGGCGCAGCAGCGTGGGATTGAGCTGCACCCGCCGGGGCCGCCATCACCGTCGCGGCGCCACGTGCCCCAAGTCGACCTGGACTTTTACAGGCGCGCGGATGCGAACCATTTCATCGATGAGCGCTGGCGGGAGGAATTGACCGACGCTCAATTGCGGCTGTTCGGGCTGTTCGGTGGCAAGCTCAACGGGAAGCTGGGTTATCACGATCGGTCGAGGCTGGCTCCGTAGCCCAGCTCGCGGTTCAGGCGGCCCGCCCTGATCGCGAACACGCGAAGCTGCCAGTCACTCAATTCCTTCTTCCAGCGATCGTCGCGGAAGCTCACCGGATCCGACTGGTGGTAATAATCCAGGTCGATCTGCCGCTGTCGTCCGCTGTCGTCCAGGCGGTATTGCGATTGGTTCAGCTTCACCTCGGCGACTCCGCGGTCGTGTTTCGCGGCAAACAGAGTCTCGATGCCCTGGCCCCGAGCGGCCATGCTCAGCGTACCCACGTTGCCACCCAGAAAATGGTGCGGGTGGCGACCATAGTCGAGCATGTTTTCGTGGAACGTCATCCCGAAAAAATTGCAGATCGCCTCGAATTGCGCAGCCGGATCGTCTCGAAGCTTCTCGTAAACCACGTGCATGACGTCGCCGCGGTCTGCCTTTTGAAGCATGTGCTGCTTGCGCTTGATCGTTCGGGCCCACGAACCGGTGGCCGACCAGACCGATTTGTCGGGGCTCTTGCGTACGGCACTGGCGACGGCGGCGCGACCGTCGCGTACGAGGAATATGAATTTCGACCGAACCGATGGATCATTCTGGCAAGACAGGAATCGCCTGGTGTTGTTGACGATCAGAAATCGGCGGCCCGTGATGCGGCGAATCCGCAGAAATGGATTACCGGAATCGTCGGCGTTGAAACGGCTCCAGACATCACACAATTCTCCATGGAGCGTGCACACGGCCTGCCCCATCTTGTGGATCCGATCCATTTCGCCAATGCTGAACGCCTCGGGGTTCGAACCGAGCACGAGGTTTACCCAAGTGGCGCCAGAAAACGACGGCGCCACGACGTTGACGACGACAGGTTCGGGTGACTCGCAGCTCATGGACGACGCGCTTCCAGGTCTATAGAACGCCGTCATTGTACGTCGTGTGCGGCAGCGAACGCAGCGGTGGTTTTCGGTGATCGCGCGATGCGATTGCCCCGCACCGCGCGGGGTCCGACAATGGTGCCGTCCTAACCATGCGAACGAGCGTTCAGAAGATGTTAGGTCCGCTGTGTCGCCTGGCACATCTGCCCGACGGCGCCGACTATCAACACGCGACCCGGGCATGGATGCTGGACCGATTTCTCGCCGAAGTCGATTTGGCCCGGATGCGCACGGTCGTCGAGGTGGGTTGTGGAAATGGGTATGTCTGCGGGCGACTGGCACAGCGGTTCCCGCGTGTGGTGGACTTCGCTTTGAATACCGCCAGGATCGACAGGAGTCTGCAGGGCCGGGCGCTGCTGGTCGCCGCCGCGGTCGGGCAGCCGGCGATTGCGGTGGGCGCCGCCGATCTGGTGATCCCGCTGCTTTTTATGGAGCATGTTCCGGACCGGATCGCGACACTTCGTCGTCTGCGACTCCTGCTCGGCCCCGGTGGCCGCATGATTCGCCTTGTGCCGACCGCGTGGTGGGAGCTGTTCCAGTGGGCCGGATTTCTGCCTGACGTGGTTCGCAAGCAGGCGCGCGGCGTCACCCGCGCCCTGGCGGGCCAGAGACGGGCTCGCAAGGTCAAGCTCCATCCGGATCGGCAGACGAACAACCCGATGCGCGCCGCCCGCCGTTCCTGGTATTCGAAGATGATCCCGCGCGTGCACGGTGAATACTGCAGCAATATCGATGAGATTCTGCAATGGCGGCGCGCCAGCTGGGCGGCTCAGTTTCGCGCCGCCGGCCTGAGCGTCACGCAGGTCGTGCCGATGGGGATCGGGTCGCCGTACGGGTTCGGTCTATCCCGCCCGGCCGGGCGCTTGCCGTGGACGGGTCTGGCCTCGACCGTGGCCTATGTGCTCGAGCCGTCATGAAAAGTCTTTTGGGAAACGCGATCCGCTTGCCGCGCCGTACGGCGGCGAGCCTGTGGCGCCGCGCACAGCCGGTGTATCGCTTTCAGCGCCGGGCGAATCGGTGTGTCCGCCATCACTTGGCGCCGCGGATGATCGACCGCCTGGCCGCCGTGCCGGGCAACACGTCGGATCGTCAGTGCCGATTGCTATTTTACATGGCGATGAACACGTCCGCCGCCGGTCTGCTGGTGGAGATCGGTGCTTACATGGGCAAGTCAACGGCATGGCTGGCCGAGGCGGCTCGGCGCGGCGATCGCCACCTGGTGAGCATCGATCCACACCTGAATGATTCGTACGACGCGTTCCAGAGAACCTTGCGGGCGTTCGACATTGAACGGGTGGCCACGATTCACCGGGCAACGTCTCATGAAGTGGGCAGAAGTTTCGCGATGCCGATCGCACTTCTTTGGGTCGACGGGGGCCATGAGTACGAGTGTGTCCGTCAGGACATTGCCGATTTCTCCCCACACGTTCGCCTCGGCGGATTCGCCGTGTTCGACGATGCGAATCCACAGGCGTTCCCTGGAGTCGTGCACGCGATAGATGAGTCACTTCGCTGTGACCCGTCATGGAGATATTTGGGGCGGATCAAGACGATGGATATGTGGGAGAAGAAAGCGACGGAGCGACGAAGGGCTAGTGGCAGGGATTGTCTGTGCGGTACGTGAGTGCAATGACGTACCGCGCAACGCAGCGCGAGGTCGCTCGCAGATGAAACATAGCAATCGTTCATTGACGGCCCGATCCCGCCACCCCTTCGTCGCT
>CAUZBA010000241.1:0-5470 GCA_963577635.1 Phycisphaerae bacterium | reverse complement strand
GGCATGACCAAGCCGGGCAATATCGGCGCGATGGCCCGCAGCGCCGAGGCCGCCGGAGCGTGGGGCATGTTCGTGGCCGACGCAGAGGTGGATCCGGTCAATCCCAACGCGATTCGCGCCAGCACGGGCGCGGTGTTTCACTTACCGCTGGTTTGCGGCGGTTCGGATGAGATTCTCGCGTTCCTGCGGCGCCGCGATGCGCAGATCATTGCCGCCTCGCCGCGCGCCGAGGCATGCTATACAACGTTCGACCTCACCGGTCCGACGGCGCTGGTGATCGGCGCCGAGGATCGCGGCCTGACGCCGCCGTGGGTCGAAGACGATGGTGCCGTCGTGTGCGCTGCGGTCCCGATGTCGGGGCATGCGGTCGATTCGCTGAACGCCGCGGCGGTCGCGGCCGTTCTGCTGTTCGAGGCCGTGCGGCAGCGCGGAGTGTCGTAGCCCGAATTTCTCACGAGTATCACCGCCCAGCGGGCGGTTTGTTTCACCACCCAAGGGGTGGTGTCGTTCGCTGGCTTCGGGGCACCCCAATCGCAATGCATTGCGATTGGGGGCCCCTTCGTCTTCCGTGAGATCCATCCTCGACGTAGCATTCAGCTACGCCTGCGGAGGATCGCGTGTGCGTCCTTGCCAGCGAATGAACCTGCCTCGCTGGTGCGCACGATCACCGGCCGAGTATCGACGGCCCCGCCTCAAGCCCTAAACCGCTGGCCATTACACCACTGAGCAGCGATACTCGTGAGAAATACGGACATCTTGACAACGATTCCGGCGGTGCCTATCTTTCAGTTCAAATCTTCCTTGGATCGGCTGATCAGCAAAAGATCTGGCAAACGACTTTTTGCGGGGTCGGCAGCAGAATTCATTTGACGTCGAGGCAAGGATTTACGCCTCGATCCGGGACGAACCGACCGGTACGGAAACTGTGTCGCCTGCACGTGCAGAGATTCGGGGGCGTTTCATGCGTGTGTTCATGCTCGGCTGGGAGTTTCCGCCATTCATCAGTGGCGGGCTGGGCACGGCGTGTCACGGTCTGACCAGGGCCCTGAGCCGGTCGAACGTGGCCGTCACGTTCGTCCTGCCGCGAAACGCCGAAAGCGACGAACATACGCACGTCAGGCTGCTGGGCGCGAATAGCCTTCGCGAGGCCGTCATCCACACGTCGAAAAATCTCGGGGGCATCGACAGCGAGCCGCAAGACTGGGCCAACGTAACCTTCAAGACAGTCCCCGCGGGCCTGCTGAGCCCTTACCAGTCCGCGGGCGGCAGCATCACCAACCTGGGCGTGGGCCAGACCGCGGCAATTGGCGATGCCGACATTCCAGCGGGCGTGCTTCACGATTCGCCACCGGACTCCACTACGGCCGGTTACCGCGGCGATCTGATCGCCGAGTCGCACCGCTACTCGCGGGTGTGCGTTGAGCTGGCGCGCGGCGAAGACTTCGACGTCGTCCACGCCCACGACTGGTTGACATTCCCGGCGGGAGTGGCGGTCGCCGCCGCGTACCGCAAGCCCCTGGTGGTGCACGTCCACTCGACCGAGTTTGACCGATCGGGCGAGGAGATCAACCAGCAGGTTTATGACATCGAGCGGCACGGCATGCACAGTGCGACGCGCGTCGTAGCGGTCAGCTACCTGACAGCCACGATCATCCGCTACCGGTACGGCGTCGATCCGGGCCGGATTAACGTGATCTACAACGGCATCGAAAGCGGCACCGGCAACGGCAGACCGCGGGCCGATCTCGAGCCGCCGTCATCGGGCATCCGCCGGACCGACAGGATCGTTCTCTACCTGGGTCGAATCACGATGCAGAAGGGCCCGGAATACTTCATCATGGCCGCCAAGAAGGTCCTTCGGAAAATCGACAATGTGAAATTCGTCATGGCGGGCACGGGCGACATGATCCGCAACGTCATCGAATTGGCGGCCCGCGAAGGGATCGGCCATCGCGTTCTGTTCACAGGATTTCTGCGCGGAGACGACGTCAGCCGCATCTATCGCATGGCGGACGTTTACGTCATGCCCAGCGTCAGCGAGCCGTTCGGCATCGCACCGCTGGAGGCGATCCGCCACGACGTGCCGGTGATTATTTCGAAGACGTCGGGTGTCGCCGAGGTGCTCACGCACGCGCTGAAGGTCGACTTCTGGGACACGGACGACATCGCCGAAAAGATCATTGCCGTGCTGCGGCATCCGCCCCTGTCCACCACGCTGCGCGATCATGCGGACTTCGAAGTCCGACGGCTGACGTGGAAGGGCGCCGCCGAAAAGTGCCTTTCGGTCTACGAACAGGTGGCGGCGATGTCGTCGTCAGTGCCGACGATTTAAGGCAGATCATCTCAGGGTGGGGGAATTTAATTCCCGCCATTCAGAGACTTTCATCAACTCGTACTCGTACTCAGCGCAGCAGTACTCGTACTCGTATGCGAAAAACGGAAAATAGCGCGCAGCGACAGCCGAATGTGGGCGGGGTGTTCTGTCACGGGCTTCAGTGTCGTCTCAGAACTGCTGGTGAAATCAACGATCGAGTACGCTTACGAATACATGGGGAGGATTCAAGATTTGATCGCGACCATTGTTCGCGATAAGGTCCCTGAGCCATGGCCCGTTCCGCACCGGACGTACCGATGACCAACGTCGCACTTCTCGAGCGCGATCGGGAACACCTGGTCCATCCTCTGCACGACGACAGGGTTTATCCCAATGGTCATGTATGGGTCAAGGGCGAAGGCGCGGTCATGACCGATGCCGACGGTGGTCAATACATCGACGGCCTGGCCGGACTTTGGAACGTGGTCGCGGGTCACGGCCGACGCGAACTGGCAGAGGCGGCGGCATCCCAGATGGGGACGCTCGCATATTGCTCGGGTTATATCGGAAGCTCGAATCCCAACGCCATCAACCTTGCCGAACGGCTTGCGGCGATGACGTACCCGAGCATCAATCGATTCTTCTTTACCAGCGGCGGCGGCGAGGCAAGCGAGAGCAGCTTCAAGATGTCGCGAAGTTACTGGAAGCGGCGCGGTAAGCCGAAGAAGACGAAGGTCATCAGCCGACAGTGGGGCTACCACGGCGTGACGCTGGCGGCGATGAGCGCCACCGGTCTGACGAACTACTGGCCGCAGTTTGAACCGCTTGTCGAAGGTTTCAGCCACATCCCCTCGCCGTACCCCTACCGGTACGAGGCTCCTCCCGGCGTGAGCCAGGGCGTGGCGGCCGCGAACGAACTGGAAGCCGCGATCAACCGCGAAGGCGCCGACACGGTGGCCATGTTCATCGCCGAGCCCGTGCAGGGTGCCGGCGGCGTCATCGTGCCGCAGGACGACTATTTCCCCCGCATCCGCGAGATCTGCGATCGTTACGAGGTGCTGTTCGTCGCCGACGAAGTCATCACCGGTTTCGGTCGGACGGGAAGGATGTTCGCCCTCGATCATTGGGGCGTCCAGCCGGACATCGTGCAGTTCGCCAAGGCGATCACCTCGGGTTACTTCCCGTTCGGCGGTATCGGCATCAGCGATTCGATCGCCGATGTCCTTGCCGAGCCGGACGGCCCCTGGATGCACGCCTATACCTACAGCGCCCACCCCGTCGGCTGCGCCGTGGCCATGCGCAACCTCGACATCATCGAAGAAGAGGACCTTCCGGCTCAGGCCGGTGAGAAGGGGGCCTACCTGCTCGAAAAACTTCAGGCCGCATTGGGCGGGCACAAAAACGTCGGCGACGTGCGCGGCATGGGATTGATGTGCGGCGTCGAGCTGGTGCAGGACAAGGCCACGAAGGCCGAGTTCCCGCCGGGCGATCAGGTTGGCGCCAAAGTCCACGGCGAGACACAGAAGCGCGGGCTGTTCAGCCGTCTGCGCGACGACGTGTTTCTCGTGGCACCACCGTTTGTCATCTCCTACGAACAGCTCGATCGAATCGCGGAGATCCTCGCCGAATCGGTCGACGCGGTGCTGGGTTAGTTCCAGAGTAAGCGACCTTCGGTCGCTTATTAAATTGGCCTGCTTCGGGATCGAGCGATACAACGCGTCTCCGTGCGGGCTTTCCGGCCCGGCGCCGGCGTGGGCAGAGCGTGTACGGTAGCCGTAGGGCGGATGGCGTTGGTTACCTGAAATCGCAACCGGTGACGATAGGCACCAAAAATCCAAGCCGTCAGACAACCCGAATCATTCATCATGGTAGCTCGTGCTTCCTTAAGCGGCCGCGCCAGCGGTCGCTTAATTCGGCGTTAGTCCGATCGCCCGGCGCAGGTACGGGTAGAGCGTGTCCGCCGCGATGCGGTGGCCCTTCTCGTTGGGGTGCTGGTCGTGCGGGGCGACCCACAGCGAACGGGCGTTGTGGCCGCGAAACCCTTCCAGGAGCGAGAAGCAGGGTATGTCGGCTTCGCGTGCGAATCGCGCGATCTCCTGCTCAACGGACTCATAGGGGTAACGGTCCAGATCGAACAGCAGGGGAAAGACAATCAGTTGAAGCTCGACGCCCAGCGCCCGACAGCGATCCCTGATATCGCGCAGGGCGACCTGCTGCTTCACCCAAGTTGCGCGCTGCCGGTTGGACCCCAGGTAGGAGTTCACGACCTTCTTGCGGTAATCCTCGGAAAAGTCGCGCATGATCAACCGCGCGTAAAAGATTCTGGCGAGGCAGGAAAAACGGTATCCAAATTTGCGCGCGTACCTGGCCTTGAGGTCCTCGATGGTCGTCGTAAAGCACCGCAAGCTCGTGCACAATTCGGTCCCGTCGCGCAGGAAGAAGACGGCGAACACCGCGTCAGGCCGGTAGGTCGGGAGAATTCTGCTCATGTACTGCACCCAGTTGGTGGGCCGCGACCCCGAAACGCCCGCGTTGTAGACGTGAAACTTTCGCCCGGCGGCGTGCTGCGACGCGTCGGCGTTCAGCCGCGCTTCGATTAGGTCGGTAAACCGATCTTCGCCGCGCTCGATCCCGTCGCCGAATGTGAACGAGTCACCCAGACAAAGGATGCGAAGGACATCGGGCGCCGAGGCGTCGCTACCGACCGGTGACTGTCGAAAGCCAAGCTCGTTGATCGCGGGCGTGAACCGCCCGGTCCGGGCGAAGGGGACGAATTTATGCGCGTCGGGGATCTCAAGCGGTGGCTGGTAAAGAAGGCTCGCGACAAACTCGGCAATGCCGATGGATAGCGCCAGCGAGACCAGGCCCAGCGCCACCCGGACACCGATTCGACGCTTTGAAACGTTCGAGGTCATGGGTTGGTGAGTCTATCTAGTCGTTCCTGAAAAACGTATAAACTTCTTGCTGTCCAAGAGCTTGGGCGATTGCGATCGTGTATAAATTATAAGGAATCACCACTAACCCCCATCCAAGCGTAATTTCAGTGGTTGTCGAAGACGGCCACGAAAAACGCCTACCTTGCAGTAGAGAATGAGCACTCGCAAACGAAAACTCATCCACCGCAAGGAGGCATTTCAGATGAGCAACAGTAGGCAG
>CAUZBA010000240.1:0-5485 GCA_963577635.1 Phycisphaerae bacterium | reverse complement strand
GTGTGCGGCTATTCGCCGTGGCAGGAGTATGAATATCTGCGCAGCGAGGGAATCAAATACGAACCCGATCTGGTGGTGGCTTCCATTGTCTTGAACGACTTTACTGACAAGTTATTCATGACCAGGACCGACGGGCATTTTGAGGGCTTCGAACTGTTCCTCTCGCATACTAAGCGAAACCGCATATGGCGCATGAGTCATATCGCGTTGTACGCCAGATTTCTTCTCACGTCCTTCGATTTGCGGCACTACATGGTGCTCAACCGCCGTTTCACAAGACGTCCGGAACACAACATGTTCAGCGAACACTGGAACGCCACCTTCACCAGCATCGACAAGATCTCCACTTTCTGTCGTGAGAACAACATCAAGCTGCTGTTCGTGCTGTTTCCAGCCCTTTGGCAATTGCAGAACGACGATACTCTGAAGCCGCAGGCCCGGATACAATCCCATCTGATTGAACGGCAGGTGCCCACGCTCGATCTTCTTCCATTTCTTCGCAGTCAACTTCGTCACCAGGAAGACATTGACGAACACTTTATGGATGTCTGGCACATGACTCCGAAGGGTAACGCGCTGGTTGCCGGCCGGATCGCCGAGTCCGTCGCAACGATGCTCAGCGATGAAGAATGACCTGAAACATCCGGCCCTGATTGTCCTGATTACCCTCGTGGCCAGATGCGCCGGGGATTCTACGCAGCATTCACCAGCGGCACGCGATGTGTCGGGAGGTACGGCAGCTTCACACCATGATGCCAACGCTTATGAGTTGGCACTCGAGTCGGCCCGGACATGGCTCCAGCTTGTCGATGAAGGCCGCTTCGACTCTAGTTGGGACAACACGGCATCGCTATTCAAGGATCCAAAAGGAACAATGGCGGAAGACGCTGCGAACGCTTCGCACACCGCTTGGAAGGGTGGTGGCGCGAAGGATGGTGTCTCGAATGGCGATGTCCTCGCTCCCCGGGGCGCCCGACGGCGCGTACGTGGTCATCCAATACGGGACGTCATTCGAGAACAGAAAACACGCGGTTGAGACCGTGACACCCATGCGTGAACGCAACGGCGCCTGGCGCGTGTCGGGATACTTCATTCGATAGGCTGTCATGCTGGAATGGATTCGTACCCACGAGGTCGCCTTGTGGTGGCTGGCGGCCCTGTCGGTCGTGACCTTCGTGGGCTCATTGATCCTGATCCCAATCCTCGTCGTTCGAATCCCCGAGGACTATTTCACGCGCCAACGACGACCGTCGCGCCGCTCGCGCCTGCGCCACCCGATCCTGGCGTTGTGTCTGTTGGCCATTAAAAACATTGCCGGAATCCTATTTGTGACGGCCGGTGCCGCGATGCTTCTTCTGCCGGGGCAGGGCGTGCTGACCATCTTCATTGGCGTTCTCATGATCGACTTTCCGGGGAAGTACGCTCTGGAGCGGTGGCTGGTGCGGCGCCCGACCGTGGGCCGCGCCATTGCGTGGCTCAGGACCCGCGCAGGAAAGCCGCCGCTGCAAATACCCGGCACCCCTGGACCACGGCAACGATAACGGCAATGACCGACAGCGAGATGCGATGAGTCCCGAAGCACACGCCCCATTCAAGCGGATCCTTGGGCCTTTCAGTGCCGGCGCGCTGATCTCCGGATCCATGATCGGCACGGGTATCTTTCTTTTCGTTTCTGAGGTCGCCGAGCGGTTCGATGATGCGGGCAGCATTCTGCTTGTCTGGACATTGGGCGCCGTCATCGCCGGCGGCGGCGCCCTGTGCCTCGCCGAACTGGCCGCGGCGTATCCGAGAACCGGAGGCATCTATGTCTTTCTGCACCGCGCATACGGACCGGCCGTATCCTTTCTCTACGCGTGGGCCAAGTTCCTGATCATGCGCGTGGCCAGCTTCGCGATCCCGTCGCTGTTCTTTGCCGATTTGATAGGCAGCCTGATCGGTGACACGTCGCAGGACGGGTGGTCCGGGCGCGTTCCCACGGCCCTTGGCGTTATCGCTGTCCTCACCGCGATCAACGTCGTGGGCGTGCGCGCCGGCGGAGCCACGCAAAACGTGTTTACGGCCCTAAAGATCATGATCCTCCTGGCCATTCTCGGCATCGGACTCATGTTCGGCGCCGGTCTGCTGGATGCCTTTCCCCTCGAGCCGATCACCACAAATCCGGCGGCCACCGGCCCGTGGTTCCTGTTGCTCGGTACGGCACTCATCCCCGTGCTCTGGACTTACGGTGGGTGGGACGAATCACCCTTCGTTGCCGAGGAAGTGCGTGACCCGCATCGCAATCTGCCACGGTCGATCATCATCGGTGTCACCGGCGTTGCCGTTCTCTTTCTTCTGGTGAACGGTGCTTACCTGATCATCCTGTCGCCCGCCGAGATCGCCGCGTCGCCGGGCCGCACGCTCCTCTGGGCCATGCAACGCGCCCTCGGTCCGGGAGCCACGGTTCTGGTCAGTCTGGCACTGATGATTTCGACCTTTGGCGCCGCCAACGGCATGGCCCTCACCGGCGCACGGATCGCCTTCGCGGCGGGAAGGGACCATGCTTTGTTCCGTTGGTTTTCACGCACACATCCGAGGACGCGCACACCCGTTCGTGCGCTCGTGATTCAGTGTGTCCTGGCCTGCGTCGCCGTCCGCGTCATGTCCGATCCGACGAAGCTGATGTACTACACAGCCCTGGCGTACTGGCTATTTTCAGGGTTGACCGCGGCCGCCGTTATCATCATGCGGCATCGTGATCCACAGGCAGAACGACCATTCAAGGTCTGGATTTATCCAGTGACTCCTGTACTGTTCGTCCTGGCGTCGCTGGGCATGTGCGTCTCCGTGGTCATCCAGTATCCACAAGATGCCATGGCCACCGTCTGGATTCTCGCCGCGGGCCTCGTGGTCTATCTGATCCAGCGCGGACGGATGAAAGTGCTCGAATGAGGCAGATCGTCTCCGCGCCGCATGGACCGGATTTCCAGCGTGCACTATCATGCCGACCAAGTGACGATCAACCGAGTTGTTGAATGAGTAAGAAAAAAGAATGTCGGGTCGCGGTTGTCGGTGGCGCGGGCGTCTGGGGACGCCGCTACATGCGCGCCTATGCCGAACGCGACGACAGCCGGATTGTCGCCCTCGTCGACAAGGCCGTGGATCGGCGTGACGAATTCGCCAAACACTACGGCGCCGAATCAGTCTTCGATTCGGTTGAGGAACTGTTTGCCCAGACGATTCCGGATGTGGTCTCGGTGATTGTGCCCGTGAGCCAGAATCCGAAAACAGTGATCGCATGTGCCCGGGCCGGCGTCCGTAGCGTCTCGTGTGAGAAACCGATTGCCGCCTCGCTCGAGGAGGCCGACGAAGTCGTGCGCGTCTGCCGCGAATGCGGCACCGATCTGGCCTGCAGCACGATGTATTGGGAGGCCCCTCATCTGATTCGCATCGCCGCTTGGCTGCGCGAGGGCCACTTGGGCAAGGTCACAGACACCGCGATGCCGTCTGGGATTTCCGATGAGGTGTCGGGCGCCGGCTGCGTTCATTTCACACTGCTTCGCCTGTTGACCGGGCAGGAAGTGACTTGGGCCGAGGGATGGGCACTTCCGCCCAATCCGCAGTGGATGTGGCCACCCGACGCGACGGACGCCGAAACCGATTCCACGGTCCACGGTCGTCTCGGTCTGACCGGGGGCACCGTCTGCCAGATTCCGCTGCCGGATGCCGATCATCCCAAGCCCAGGTGCACTCTGGCGGTGACTCTTGAAAACGGCCGCGTGTGGATCTGCCCTTATCGGACACCCATAATCGTCGAGGGCCACGGGCCTCTTGCCACGCCGATCTTTCCAAAGAACATTTTCAGTGAACCCGAAGAGATCCTGGTGGAGCCCGCCGTCCGGCGCCTGGTGGAATCGTTCCAGACAGGCGAACCGGTGATGTGCACCGGGGATGAATTCAGGACGGCGCTGGAGATCGCGATCGCCATGAAACAGTCGGCCCACGACAGCCATCGGCGCATCGAATTGCCCCTGACCGATCGCACGTTGCGCCTCTTTCCACACCATCACCGCCTGCGCGGCGGCGACTCCGTGGGCTGGGACCGAACGCAATACAGGCATGCGCCGGAGATTGTGTGACTCGCATGATGAAGAAGAAGCGACGAAGCGCCGTCGCGACTGAAAAGGGAGAGACGGAATGCCTTGTCCGGTTCTCAAACGACGTAGCGGGGAAAACGGCATTGGCCGCGGCTCGACCTGTTGCCTCGCTCGCGAGGGATCCTCGCTCAGTCGACAGAGGCATTGGATGCGACCTCATACGCGCCCTTCGTCGCGACGTCGCTGCGTCGCTGCGTCGGTCGGTTGCGGTCTCGCCAGGCTCGTGGCATTGTTGATCGTCGCGGGCGCGTCGATCGGCTGCGGACAGGAGCCGGAGGTAAGACCCACCAACATTCTGCTGATATCCCTCGATACGCTGCGCGAGGATCACCTGGGCTGCTACGGTTACGAAAGACCCACGTCGACCCGGCTCGACTCGCTCGCGGCCGAGGGGTCGCTTTTTGATAATTGTGCGGCCACGTCGCCGCGGACACTCCCCTCGCACGCATCGATGTTCACGGGGCTCTACCCGTCACGTCACGGTCTTCAGTCGTACCCCCATCCGAATGGCGAGCACAGGATGCTTCCTGAGACATGCACCACGCTGGCGCAGGTGCTCAAGATGCGCGGTTTCAAGACCGCCGCAATCGTTAACTCGCGGTGGGTCAGCCGTGAATTCGGCCTCGACCGCGGTTTCGACCATTTCGAATACGTGCAGGAAAGGGGTGATCAGGAAGAACCCTCCGATGTCACCGACAAATCACTGGCATGGCTGTCCACTGTGGGTGAGAAGCGGTTCTTTCTCTTTCTGCACTGGTACGACCTCCACAGCGACTATGCCTCCTTGCCCGAGTTTGAACGAGATTTCGTCGGTCCGTACGGCGGAAGGGCGGATGGAACGACGGATCAATTGCGTAACGTGAATCGCGGCAGGGAGCCACCCTTTGATGATCGCGACATCAAGCATTTGAAGGACCTGTGCGATGCGAGCATCTGCCAGTTGGACCAGAAGATCGGCCGCGTGATCGACCACGTCGAATCGTTGGGTCTGCTCGACAAGACGCTCATTATCGTGACGTCCGATCACGGAGAGGGGTTCCTCGAGCACGGCCATCTTCTGCACGGGAAATGGCATCATCAGGAAGTCATCCACGTCCCGCTCATCGTGAGGGGTCCTGGTATTCCCAGCAATCGCCGCATCAAACATGTCGTGTCACTCGTAGACATCATGCCCACCGTGCTTGCCGCATTGGCGATCGAACCGCCAAGCCTGACGGACGGTGTGGATCTTTGTCCGACTCTGCAGGACCGCACGCCGAATCCACCGCACCTCGCTGTCTTTACGTCAGCAGACCATTGGAACTCGGCCGTGACGGCACGCGACGCGCAGCACAAGCTCTACTACACCCGTT
>CAUZBA010000239.1:0-5487 GCA_963577635.1 Phycisphaerae bacterium | reverse complement strand
GTACGCGATAAAGATCGTGGTCAGTCGGGGGTATTTCACGAAACCGTCCCAGACCGAGCAGCCGCCGAATCCCAGGCAGACCAGTCCGATCAGACCCACACGAAACCGGTATCCCGACCAGATGTTTGCTTTTGCCGGCATGCTCAAATCGCTCCGAATGATTCGCGAAACAATCCGCGTTGCGACCGACGGACTTCAGTGCGTCGGCCAGTTTACGGTCAGGGCCGCCGACCACCAGCGACCGAAGGCCTCCCGGGCCCCCGGCTCTCGCAGCGCCGCGGCGAACCCGCCTTCACTGACTTTCCGGCGTGGAATGCGCGGCAACCCGCGGTCACCGCCCAGGCCCCAACTGAGAAATGCACCGGTATGGCTGATCATCCGGGCCCGGACGTCCGGCACCCTCATCAAACCCGTGCGTCGGCGACCAGAGTACAGCACCGAAAGGTCTCCTGCGATTATCATCGGACCATCGCGTCCGCGGAACCAGTCCACGTATTGTGTCCAGAAACCGGGGCAGATCAAGTATATGATAGACTATGCCACCCGAGCGAAATCGGGCCGGAGATCACCACCATGAAGACCAGACAGAACCCGTGGATTGCGCTGGCCGTGTCGGCGTTGATCACCTCGATGCTGGCATTCGGGGCCGGATGCAAGACGAACGCACAAAGCGGCGTACTGATCGGCAGCGCCGTCGGGGCCGGTGCGGGTGCCGCGATCGATCACCGCAACCGCGGCCGGGGCTCCCTGATCGGAGCGGGTGTCGGTGCGGTGGGCGGTTACTTCGCCGGAAACGAAGTTGACAAGAAGAAGGATCGCGACGAGAAGATCGAGGAGTATTGACGCGGGCTGATCAAGGCCTCGCGGCCCACACGCCGGCACCGTCGTGACGTGCCTGGGCCTCGAGCAGTTCGAACAGGCCCGCCCGGTCGTGGGCCAGGTCCGAGGCGACCGTGCAGAGGCCGGCCGCCAGCAGATACTCGTTCAGCTGCAACCCGTCCGCCAACTCGACGTATGCCAGTAGCTCGCCCGAAGCGTGCCGCACCCGGCGCGAGTCGAGATCCAGGCGAACTCGACGACCCACACAACCCTGCCTCATGAATCGCTCGGCCTCGCCGCGGATCCCGGGCCGGGACTCGTCCGGCGGCGAAGCGTCGACGAGCAGCGTGTCGGCGGACAACATGTCGCGAACTACGAACCACCGCCTTTCGAAGCGGGCCAGTTCATCGCCGGGATAGAGAAACAAGCCGCGGTGGTCGGCCCAGGAGGTCGCAGCCACGAGCGCCAAGACGCCCGGTATCAGGAGCCGGCGCGTCACTTTTCGCCGGCGCAAATATTCGTCGAGCGACGGCGCCGGACGGGGATTGCGTCGGCGGATGCGAAGGGAATTGGAAATCATGGTCGAGGGATGCGGCCAGAGGTGGGGGTTGAAGCATTGGTGACTGCGAACGCGCGCCACCTATTCACACCGCCGCCCGCAGGGTTCGCAGGATCGCGGCCAGGAGAATCACGATGGCCGCGATGTGCAGGTTGATGATGAGATATGCGCGGATCGGCACTTTCACGAGCCCGATGCGAAAGGCCCAGACGAATGCGAACAGCCCCAGCGCCAGGAGAACCTTGATCCCGATCAGGATGTTGCCCGCCGGCCCCATGGCTTTGTAACTCGGTGCCAGCATGATCCAGTTGTACGCGCCGCTGACGATGAGCCCCGCGATGCCGATCCAGACTGCTCGAATAAAACGGTCCATGGCCATCTTCTGGACAGACGCGCGCAGGTTGTCTTCAAGCAGACGCATCGACGGCAGCATCGCGATCGCAACGAAGCTCGTGCCCCCGACGAGCACGATCGCCGAAACGATGTGGATGTATCGCATCACGACCTGAATGAACGCATGGTCCATGCCGGATAGCGTAGCCGGCCTAGCGGCCGAGGCAAACGCCGTCGCGGACCCGAATCGAAAGTTAACGTCGGGATGGTTGAGGAATGCGGGTTAACCGGCCGATCGTTTCTTGCGCCCCTTGCGGGCCTGGAGGCAGGCGGCCATCAGGACATGGCGTAGCCGCTCGGTGCTCATCTGCTCCAGGTACTGCTCGGTGAAGTCGAGCTTCGCGGCGTGAAAGCTCAGCAGCTCCGCTTTGCAGCGATCGCGATCAAGTGTGTGGATGGTCCGGACCAGGTCGTTGGTCGGCATGTCCGGATTCATTCAGAATCTTTCGATTCAGAGCGTGGCTACGCAATCACGTCAAGATTCTGTCCATCTTGATCGGCGATGAGGGGCGTTGCATTCTGATCTTGTTCTCGCCGCAGCAGCAGCCGGACGTTATCGGGTCTGCCCGGCCCCTCGTTGACCTGCGGCAGACCGCTCGGCAGCGCCGTGTCGTAGGGCCAGGCCTTCGGCTCGTAGGTGTCGCAGGGCCTGAGGCATTGTGGGCTGCGCTCGGCGGGGCGCACGGCGAATTTCGGTAGCTGGATGCGACCGGCGCGTCCGGGCGGCATCGCAGGGAATGCCACGCCGTGCCGCCTGATGCGGCCGATGCCGAATCGATGCAGTCGCATCAGCGCGACGCGCAGGTTTTTCACGTGGTGCAGAGGCATCGTTGTACCTGCCCTGATCAGGTCTGCGCATCGAGCCGACCGCCACGGTCCGCGTCGCCGGACTCGGACGACTGGCTAGCGGCGCTGGACATGGAGCTGGAGCTGTACGAAGCCTGCATCGATGACGTCTCGGCGGAGGCGCCGGCCGAAGAATCGGCAGAAGAAACGACCCCGGAGGCCGTCTCGGGTCGCTGGGCGCTGGCTCCGGCGGAGGCTGCGGCGTTCCTGATCTGCATGATGGGGTCTCCCATGTTCCTGGATTGAGGATGATGTCACCGTGAGTGACAAAAGGAGTTGGCACGCCGCAGGCCATGACGCGGTGACGGGTGCCATAAGATGTAACATATTTATATTACATCACTTGCAATCACATCCGCCTGTCCAGTCTGGAACGGTTCTGACGCGGCGCCCCGCCCACGCATCACTCGACGTCCTTTCGCGGCGTCATAATGTCGCCATGCGAAGCGACGACCTGGACTACGAACTGCCGGAAGATCGCATCGCCACCGATCCGGCCGAACCTCGCGATGCGGCGCGACTGATGATCGTCTGGCGCCGCAGCGGCCGTGTGGAACATCACACCGTCGCGGACATTCCCCGGCTCGATGGCGTGATTAACGCGGATGATCTGCTGATCCTGAATCGAACCAGTGTCCTGCCCGCGCTATTTTTCGGCGTGCGAGCCGCGACGGGCGGCGCCGTCCAGGGCATCTATCTGCGGTCCCCCGAAGCCGGATGCTGGCACGTCATGCTCGAGACGCGCGGTCGCCTGAACCCGGGTGAAACGGTCCGGCTCGAACCGGAGGGCGAACTGGACTTGATTCGAGATCTCGGCGGCGGGCAGTGGCAGGCACGGCTCCAGGGATCGCACGAGACATTGGAGTTCCTGCGGCGCATCGGGTCACCGCCGCTGCCTCCCTACATCCGCCGCCGCAGACGGCGCATGGGGCGGGCCGAGGTCATCGGCGCGGACGCCGACCGCTACAACACGGTCTTTGCGTGCGAGCCCGGATCGGTCGCGGCCCCGACGGCGGCCCTCCACTTCACGCAACGCCTCCTGGATGAAATTGAGGCGAAGGGCGTCGGAAGGGCCACGCTGACACTGCACATCGGCCCGGGCACGTTCGCCCCGATTCGCGCCGAGGAGCTTCAAGACCACACGATGCACGAAGAATGGATGACCGTCCCCGCCCGGACGGCACGGGCCCTGGCCCGGACGCGCCGCGACGGCGGGCGGATCATCCCCGTGGGGACCACGTGCGTGCGCGCCCTGGAAAGCCTGCCCGACTCGATCCTTCGCAAACCGCAAGATGTCTGCCGCACGACCGACCTGTTCATCCGACCGGGCCCGGACGCACCGCCGCTGCGTTTCGCGGACGCGCTGATGACCAATTTCCACCTGCCGCGATCGACATTGCTGGCACTTGTCGCCACCCTGCCCGACGTGGGCATCGACAAGCTGAAGCGCTGGTACCGGATCGCGATCGACGAAGGCTATCGCTTCTACTCTTACGGCGACGCGATGCTCCTGCTGTAGATGCTTACGCTTACAATGGCGCGCGATGAGTGATCAGGGCATCGACGACCGGCAAATGACCGTCAGCTCGCACCTCGAAGAGCTTCAGAGGCGACTCATCCTCACGTTGATCGGCGTCGCCGTTGCGGCGTGCGTCATGCTTGTTTTCGGCAAGTATCTCGTCGCCCTGCTTTGCCGGCCGCTGAATCACGCACAGACCACGCTGGGCCTGGCTCCGCAAACCTACACGCACTCGCCGCCTACCGGATTCACCGTGTACCTGAAAGTGAGCCTGGCCGCGGGGCTGATGGTCGCATCGCCGTGGGTCGTGTACCAGGGCTGGCGGTTCATCGCTTCGGGGCTGCGCCGGTCCGAGCGCCGAATCGCATTGACGTTGGTCCCGTTCAGCACCGTGATGATGATCGCCGGCATTTTGTTCCTGTACTTCGTCATGCTGCCGGTTTGTCTCTGGTTCCTTCTCGCCTTCGCCTCGAGTTATCCCGATGTCGGCGGCGGCGAGCCGTCGCTGATTTCGCGCCTCCTGGCCCAGGCCTCGGGTCCGGCACACGCGGCGCCGGACCCCGGCGGCGGAGTGGATCCCGATCCCGTCGGATCGCCTGGGTTCTCATTGCCCATCCTGACAAAGGACCCGACCGAGCCGCGTAGCGGTCAGATCTGGCTGAAGGTGCCGGAGCTTGTGCTTCGCTTCCACGCCCAGGGCAAGACGCGCTCCATCGTGCCGGGCACGACGAACCTGATGAGCCCGCTGATCGAGATCGGCCAGTACATCAGCTTCGTCACGATGCTCGCGATCGGGATTGTCGTGGCCTTTCAACTGCCGGTGGTGATGCTGGTGCTGGGCTGGTCGGGCATCGTCGCGCCCGACTGGTTTGCGCAGTACCGGCGCCATTGCGTCTTCGTCTGCTTCGTACTCGGGGCCTTGTTGACCCCCGCCGACCTCCCGAGCATGTTCCTGCTGGCCCTGCCTCTCTGGGGGCTGTTCGAGATGGGACTGGTGTTGATGCGGGCGGTGTATTCGAAAGAAGCAACGGACTCCGCACAAGGCGAGTAGACGGTAGGATTTTGACAGGATTAACAGGATGGGATCGGATGATCGACAGGATATTTGGATCGTGTTCTTCGGATCGATGCCTGTTGGTCCATAACCCCACACCCGATCGGATCCTGTAGATCTGCGTTCCGATCCTGTAGATCCTGTTAACTCCCCTCCGCTTTCCAGCTCTTATACGCATTCGGATTAATTTTTGCGCGCATGTTCGGCGCCTGTCAGGTTGCGCATTTGTCGTGTCCCTGTAATGATGTGAAGCGAGAATCCTTTGGCATGGAGGCTCGCAATGGACATTCCGCTTCG
>CAUZBA010000238.1:0-5495 GCA_963577635.1 Phycisphaerae bacterium | reverse complement strand
GATTGGGGCGGCACGGTGGTGGATTACGGGTGCCGCGCGCCGGCGGCCGCGCTGGTCGAGGCATTCAATCTTCGAGGCGTGACCGTGACCATCGAACAGGCACGCGAGGCGATGGGGGTCAACAAGCGCGTCCACCTTGAAATGATTTCAAAACTCCCGGCCGTGGCCGACCAGTGGATGCGTGTCCACGGGCGTGCCTGCGACAACCGTGAACTCGACGCTTTATTTGAGCAGTTCCTGTCGCGCCTGGATGGATACATCTGCACGTATGCTGATTTGATTCCCGGCACTCAGCAGACGATCGGCGCCTGCCGCGACCAGGGCATGAAGATCGGATCGAGCAGCGGTTACTCTCGATCCACCATGGATGTGCTTCAAGAGAAGGCCAGGAAGAATGGTTTCGAGCCGGACGCGGTGGTCTGCGGCGACGAAGTCCCGGCGGGCCGCCCGGAACCGTGGATGTGCCTGGCCAACGCCCAGGCACTGCGCGTGTTTCCCCTCGACGCGATCGTCAAGGTCGGCGACACCGTATCCGACATCGCGGCGGGCCGGAACGCCGGCATGTGGACCATCGGTGTGGCGAAAACAAGCAGTGTGATGG
Organism: Phycisphaerae bacterium; assembly: GCA_963577635.1. Lineage (GTDB taxonomy): Bacteria > Planctomycetota > Phycisphaerae > Phycisphaerales > Phycisphaeraceae > CAUZBA01. The sequence goes on along the minus strand of CAUZBA010000238.1, from coordinate 4,894 downwards.
GGCTCGGTGAAGACGAGATCGCCGCCCTTCCCCAACCTGAATATCGGCAGCGCCTCGACCGGGTCTACCAGACATTGAACGAGGCCGGCGCCGACTACGTCGTGGACACGATCGCTGATATCGCGCCCTGCCTGGATCAGATCAATCACCGGCTTGCGAGCGGTGAGAAGCCTTAGCGTTAACACGGCCCGAACAACTCATTCGAAACGGTGGATTCATGTCAGAAAATAATAGTTCGGTAAAACCCTTACGGATCGGCCTGATCGGCTGCGGCATCATGGGGCGCAGCCTCGGCGACAGCGTGCAGAAGGTAGACGGCGTGCAGCTCGCTCTGGTGTGCGACGCCGTCGAAGATCAGGCCCGCGAGGCCGCCGAGCGTCTCAGCGTGCCCTTCGAGACGGACGTGGACGCGACGCTGACGCGCGACGATCTCGACGGGGTCATGATCGCGACGCCGCCCTTTCTGCACGAGCCGCTTTGCGTTGCCGCCGCGGAGGCCGGCAAGCACGTGTTCGTCGAGAAGCCGATGGCGCCGACGTTGGCGGCGTGCGATCGGATGATCGAAGCCGTGCAGCGAGCCGGAGTCCGGCTCATGATCGGCCACGTCATCCGTTACCACCCGATTCACGAACGCATAAAACAGATGGTCGACCAGGGCGCCGTGGGCAAGCCTCTGTTCGTTCAGTTCGAGCGCGTCGGCGGTGGTTTCGGCGGCCATTGGGCCCGGCCATGGCGTCTGAAGCGCGAAAAGTGCGGCGGGATGCTCATGGAGGTCAACGCCCACGAAATCGATTTCATGCGCTACCTCTGCGGCGAGGTGACACAGGTCTTCGCGGTCGGCGGCAACCACGTGATCCAGGAGGCCGATTACCCCGACCTGGCCGTGGTCACGATGAGCTTCGCCAGCGGCGCCGTCGGCACGCTTCACGCGAGCCAGGCGTACAAGGCTGGTGACTACCGCGGGCGCATCGACGGCACCGACGGTTCACTTCTGTTCGACTTCGGCGGCGAAGACAGAGGCATCCGCCACCGCCGCGACGCAGAGGACGACGTGTTCATCTCCGGCAAGGATCTGACCGTGCCGAACCCCGTGGTCACGGAACTCTCGGCGTGGATCGGATCGATACGCAACGGCGCCGAGCCGCCCGTCAGCGGCGCCGACGGCCGAGCGACCGTTCAGATCGCCGAAGCGGCGTACGAGTCGATTGATTCGGGCAAGGCGGTGAAGCTGTGAGGCGGGGGTTGATTGACTGAGAAAGCAGCACCCTCACCCTAACCCCCGTCGCGAGCGAAGAGCGAGTGACGGAACTCAGTATCGAACATCGCGGCCGAAGCTGTAACCCCAACTATCCAGTAAGGTGAGTTTTCTCCGAGAAATGAGGCCGGGAAGGACGATCATGATATCTACGTCGCAGAGTTGCGTTGCTCGATACGAAACGGCGGATTCCGTCGCTCGCTAATCGCTCGCGACAGCCCTCCGGGAGAGGGCCGGGGTGAGGGTGCTTTCCCGTTAGACCCCACACGCGCAGGTATCGCGATCCCAGCCTTACTCCCAGCACCCAACCAGAAAAAACTTCTCACCCCCCAGCTCAATCTCAACGCTGTCGCGCGGTCCTTCATAGTCGATGACAAAAATCCTGCCTTCGACCTCAATCTTCGGCATGGGATAGTTGGTAAACGCCTTGATGTGATTGATCAGCTCGTCGACGGTACCGAAATCACTGAGATTTGCGATTGCATCCGCGTCGGTTCGGGGCGGAAACTTGCTTCCTGGTCCCGTTGCTGACATCTCCGTGTAGTTCGGATAGCGGGCAACAATCTCGCCGACCAGATCCCTGGTCAGGAACGAAAGCGCTTTGCGAAGTTGATGGTCGGCCAGGAACGGGTTGAGCACGCGCCGCTGAAATAGAATCGGCCCGGTATCGATCCCCTCGTCCACGCGGTGCGCGGTCAGGCCGACGATTTTTTCACCGTGCCGGATCATCCAGTTCGTCGGCGTGGCCCCCTTGTAATCGGGCAGGAGCGACGGGTGAATGTTGATGACGTGCTGAAACTTCGCCAGGTGTTTCTTCTCGAAGATCCGGTGGAACGACGAGATGATGGCCAGGTCCGCCGGATCGCAGTCCCAACCGCCCTTCAACGGGACGACACGAACCGGCACGCCCATTGCCCCGGCCACGGTTTCAATTGATTCGCACTCGTAATAACCGAACGGGTGGATCGCCTCTCGCGTATGGATCGCGGCAACTTCGGCGCGCTCGCTGTTCTGAAGCGACAGCAGAAGATCGTTGCCGAAACCCTGTAGTCCAAAGCAGGCGACGGTGACCTTATTCATCAACGATTCCTCACTGAACGCAGTCCACGTTGGTGCAGAAATCATACGATAGAACGAGCAGCGAAGTCGCACCGAGCGCCGGTTCGACGATTCCGCAACCCTCCTATACACTTCGAGCATGTTCGACTTCATCGAAATCAGTCCGGAACTCATCGTCTTCGGCGCCGCAATGCTTGCGATGATGCTGGTGGTCGTCTTCAGCGCGGCCGCGGAACTTCCGGGCAACCGGCGGCTCGGGTCGATTCTCAACAACGACGGCAACAACATACTGTTCGCCAGCTCGGGCCCCGAAGCAACGCCCGATGAGTACCGCGAGGGCGTGGGGCATATGCTCGACGCGAAGCCCGGGGTCCTGGCGCAATCCATTGGCCAGCCCGATCCGGTGTTCCACCGCTCGAACGTCGCCACGCCCTGGCCCAAGCACCGCGGCGAGCACTGGGATGCCAAGGCCATGAGCGCCCTGATGGCGGCGGGCACCGATCCGCTGCAGTTGACGGTGGAGGTCTGCCGGCAGCGCGGCGTGCCGATCCTGGCCAGCTATCGCATGAATGCCGAGGACCTCCACGACAAGGAGCTGGATTCGTACGATTTCGGCCGCGAGAACAGGCGCCTGCGCATCGCTGACCGCAACTGCCTCGACCCGGCTCACCCCGAGGTCTACGAGCACCGCACGAAGCTGTTCGCGGAGGTGATCGAGAACTACGACATCGACGGGCTCGAGTTCGATTACAAGCGCTGGATCTTCATGATCTCGAACCCGAGCGAGAATCACACGATCCTGACGCGCATGGTGCGCGAAACGCGGCAGATGCTCGACGAGGCCGCCAAGCGCAAGGGGCGCAAGCGACTGCTGCTGGGCGTGCGCGTCGAGCCGATGATCAGCGGCGAACTGAACAACACGGAATTCCCCGGGGCCCAGAACCCCCCATGGAACCGGTCGTGCGAGGCGTCGGGCCTGGACATCCGCACCTGGATCGACGAGGACCTGATCGATTACGTCTGCCCTTCGCACTTCTGGCCGAAGTGGCCGGGCCTGCCGCGCACCGCCGAGTTCGTGGAACTGGCGAAGGACAAGGACATCGGGATCTATCCAACGGTGTGGCCCCAGCCCGCATGGTTCGGTGATAAAGATCCGCCGATCGAGCCCGACGACACCGAGCGGATGCTGCGATACAAGAACGACCTGTGCGACCTGGTCCTCACCTGCTACGACGCCGGGGCCGACGGCATCAGCACGTACAACTGGCTGCCCCACCACCAGCGGGGCATGTTGCCCAAGCCGATGCGCCCCAACTGGGGCGACGGCGACAAGGGGCTTCAGATGCACATTCACGGCCTGATGTCGGACCGGGCGGCGGTGGTGGCCTACCGCAACTCGGATATGATTCTGCCTTCCGCTCAATGAGGTAACCGATCCATGAATGACAGTTTCGATTTCCAGCCGACGCTCGTCGTCGTGGTCGCCGTTTTCGCCGCGCTGCTCCACGGCGGTGTCAGTTCCGCGTCCGCGGAACTGCCGGGTAACAGGCAATTCGGAACGATCCTCAACAACGACGCGACGAACATCATGTACGCCGGCACCGGCGAGGACATGACGCCGGACGAGTATCGCAACGGCGTCCACCGCTTGCTGGACGCGAAGCCCGGCGTCCTGGCCCAGTCGATCGGTCAGCCCGATCCGGTCTTTTACCGCTCGAAGGTCGCCACGAGGTGGGACAAGTACTGGGGCTACATCGATCCTGAAACGGGCGACGAAATGGGCGTCCACGCGACCAACATCGCCGCCCCGGCGGTGCGCGCCCTCGCGGCGCAGGGCACAGACCCGCTGGCACTGACCGTCGAGGTCTGCCGCCAGCGCGGTGTGCCCATCGTGGCCAGCTTTCGCATGAACGCCGAAGACATGGCCGTCCGCAACCTGCACATCTACGACTTCGGCAGGGAGAACATGGACCTGGCTATCGAGGGACGTCATTGCCTGGACCCGGCCCACCCCAAGGTGTACGAGCACCGCATGAAGATCTTCGCCGAGGTGGTCGAGAACTACGACATCGACGGACTCGAGTTTGACTACAAGCGATGGTACTTCATGATCTCAAACCCGCGAGAGAACCACGTGATCCTGACGCGCATGGTGCGCGAGACCCGCCGGATGCTCGACGAGGCGGCCAAGCGCAAGGGGCGCAAGCGCCTGCTGCTGGGCGTGCGCGTCGATCCGATGGTCGCCGGCGAGTTGAACAAGGCGGATGTCCCCGGCGCCCTGGGGCAACCATATAACCGATCGTGCGAGGCGTCGGGCCTGGACATCAAAACCTGGATCGACGAGGGGCTGGTCGACTACGTCTGCCCGTCGGGGTTCTGGCCGAAGTGGCCGGGCCTGCCGCGTACTGACGAATTCGCGGAACTCGCAAAGGGCAAGAACGTGGGGATCTACCCCACGGTGTTTCCCCATCCCGCATGGTTCGGTGATAAAGATCCGCCGATCGAGCCCGACGACACCGAGCGGATGCTGCGATACAAGAACGACCTGTGCGACCTGGTCCTCACCTGCTACGACGCCGG
>CAUZBA010000237.1:0-5507 GCA_963577635.1 Phycisphaerae bacterium | reverse complement strand
CGAGCAGCGTCTGGGTACGCGAGCCCAATGACGGTCCGGACGCGTCGAACCGACGTTGCGCCTAGCCCGATCACCCGTTCCATTCGACCGGAGGCGGAATGAATCGTGCTTCTGCACGGCGGGAACGCCATTGGCTCGATTCGCTTCGACGCCCGATAATAGTGACTGAGAATCACCCTCCGGCGGCCGGGCGGGCCGACGCCGGCCACGGCCAGCCGGATGCGTTCCCGGTGCGCCAATGCGAATCTCAGATCTCTTGCAAGGGACGGGGGCAAAGCTCGCCTCCGGCGACCCGTCGACGACACTGACGGACCTGAGCGACGACTCGCGTCGCGTCGTTCGCGGTGGCGCCTTCATCGTCCGATGCGGGACCCGTTGCGACGGACGAACGTTCATCGAAGAGGCCGTCCAACGCGGCGCATCGGCCGTGATCAGTGAATCGGATCCGGGAACCCACGACGTCGCGTGGGTCGCAGCCCCGCGCGTCGATCAGTCGTTCACCGGCAGGCTCGCCGAACGTTTCTTTGCCTACCCCAGCCGCAAGCTGAATCTCGTCGGCGTCACCGGCACGAACGGCAAGACGACGACGTCCTTTCTCGTGCGTCACTTGCTGGCATCGTCCGGCTATCGCTGCGGCATGCTGACTACCGTGTGGAACGACGACGGCATCGCACATCGCCCCGCGACGCTGACGACGCCCGGCCCGATCGAGCTGTCGCGCCGATTGGCGGCGATGGTGAACCACGGATGCCGTGCGGCGGTCATCGAGGTGTCGAGTCACGCCCTGGACCAGGGTCGCGTCGCGTCGCTGGCATTTGACGTCGGCGTCTTCACCAACCTGACCGGGGACCACCTGGACTATCACGACACGATGGATCGTTACGCCGCGGCGAAGGCTCGACTGTTCTCATCGCTGTGCGAAGACGGCTGGGCGGTGATCAACGCCGACGATCCTTACGCGGACCGAATGGTGCGCGACGCCGCGGCGAGCGTGGTGCGATGTCGTGTCGACGGCGGCCCGTGCGGTGACGGCCAGTGCGGCGCCGCGGTGCTCGAACTGGGAACGCGCCACACGGATGCCCGGTTGACGGGCCCCTGGGGAACCCTCACCGTCCGATTGCCCCTCGTAGGCGCGCACAATGTCGCCAACGCGTTACACGCGGTGGCGGCAGCGTCGAAGGTAGCGAACATATCGCAAACGCTGCAACGCGATCTGGAAACGGCCCCCGCGGTGCCGGGTCGTCTCGAGCCGGTTCGCGGCGACGGCACGGCGCCCGCGCCGACCGTGCTTGTGGACTACGCCCATACCGATGACGCCTTGAGGAACGCCATTTCCGCGGCAAAGCCTCTGACACGCGGCAGGCTCGTCGTCGTATTCGGCTGTGGAGGCGACCGCGACGCGACCAAGCGACCGAAGATGGCCGCCACGGCCTGCCGATTGGCCGACCGCATCATCATCACCACCGACAACGCACGCAGCGAAGATCCCATGGCCATCATCCGCGACGTGCGCGGAGGCGTTCCCCAGGGCGCGGCGACTCGCGTGAGCGACGAGCCCGATCGACACACGGCCATCTTCAGCGCGATCAACGAAGCCGGGCCCGACGACATCGTCCTGATCGCGGGCAAAGGCCACGAGGACTATCAGATCATCGGGAATCGCAAACACCACTTCGATGACAGGGAGGTTGCCGCCGAGGCGCTGGCGGTCAGGGACGCCGCCGCGCGTGCCGCGCGAGCCTAGTGCGATGAGCTTCTGGACCGCTTCCAACCTCGCACGAGTCACGGGCGGGCGCTGGCTACACCCCATGGCCGAGCGGCGACCCTCCTGCGCCGAGGCTCTGAAGTGGCGCGGTGTGAGCATCGATTCGCGCCGGATCCGCCGCGGACAGACGTTCGCGGCCATCCGCGGAGAGCGATTTGACGGTCACAACTTCGTCGACCGTGCCGTCGCCAACGGCGCCGCGTGGCTGATTGTCGATCAGATGAACGGTCGGTCGACCTTTCCGGTCGCAGCGCTTCTGGTTGACGACACCGTGGACGCATTGAATCGGTTGGCGGCCGCTTACCGCGATGAGTTGGGCGCCGCCGGCACACGGGTGATTTCGGTGAGCGGATCCAACGGCAAGACCACCACGCGCCACCTGATCCATACCGTCCTTTCCGCCAGCCGTCGCGGCACCCAGAGTCCCGGGAGCTTCAACAACCGGATCGGCGTGCCATTGACGATGTTGGCAGCATCGACGGAGGACGACTTCGTGGTCGTTGAGATCGGCACCAACCATCCCGGCGAAGTCGCCGACCTTGCCGCGATGGTGCGCCCCGACGTCGCTGTGATCACCTCGATCGGCCAGGAGCACCTGGAGTTCTTCGTCACCGTCGAAGCCGTGGCCCAGGAGGAGGCGAAGGTTCTACAGCATCTGGCCCGCGACGGCCTCGTGGTCATGCCCGCGAAAGGCCCGGGCACCGACTGCCTCCAGCGTGCCACACCTGAGGATGCTTCGGTCGTCCGCGTGGGCCACGATGTTCGATGCGTGCAAGTGTCTGGTCACCGGATCGACGCTCCGACGCGCGTCGTGCTCGAGGATGGGCTCCGATTCGACCTGCCACTTCCGGGTGCGCATAACGTGCACAACGCGCTGGCAGCCGTCGCCGTGGGGCGCTGGCACCAGGTTGAAGATTCCACTATCTCCGCCGCGCTGAGTCGGGCCGCGGGATTGCCCATGCGCACACAGGTGCTGCGTTTCGGCGCCGGCGCGGACGGCGTCACCCTGGTCAACGACGCGTATAACGCCAACCCTGATTCGGTTCGCGCCGCGTTTGAATTGCTCGCAGATGCCATGGCGGCACAGCGGTACGGTGGCTGCGTCGTTGTGCTTGGCGACATGCTCGAGTTGGGAGATGCCGGACCACCTGCACACGACACCGCGGTTCGGGTACTTGCCGGCGTCGGTCCGACGCTGCGTACGGCGATTCTGGTCGGCCCGCTATCAGTGGGTACTGCCGACGTGCTGCGGCGGCTGTGCCCACAGCTCGACGTGCAGACCTGGGCACATTGGAGCAACGAACTGCCCGATCGGGTTGCCGCCCTGCTGCGGCCCTCCGACCTGGTGTTGATCAAGGCGTCGCGCGGCATCGGGCTTGACCGCCTCGTGCCGTCGATCGAACAGAGGTTTGGAGTCACGGTCGCCTCAGCAGCCCCATGACGAATGGCGGTGGCGTTGCTTTGAGTGAGTGCTGCATTGAACAAGCGACGGAGTGACGGAGCGACGAAGGGGTTGTCCTTCAGTTTGCCGGCGCGGTTTTCGCGGAATCTGTTAACGTTTGCGTGTGAGTCATCAACGCTCTTGTCTGGCTGTCATCGCGTGCGACGCATGCGATGACAGCCCCTTCGTCGCTGCGTCGCTGCGTCGCTTTCCCAATTCGTCCCTCGCGGCAGTCTCTCTGACAAAAATCGCCTCGGGCCCAGAATGATCTACACCCTCTACAAGATGTTGGAGCCCTGGTTGGAATCGCACGGCCTGGGGTTTTTCCGCGTCTTCGACTACATCACCTTCCGAGCCGTCTGCGCCATCATCTTCAGCTTTCTGTTCGTGATCGTCATGGGCAAGTCGACCATCCGATGGCTGCTGTGGCAGAAGATCGGCGATCATCCGGAGTTCTACAACCAGGACCTGAACCGGATGATGAAGGGCAAGACGAACACGCCGACGATGGGCGGAATCCTGATCAGCGGCGCCATCCTCATTTCGATCCTGCTGCTGGGCAACCTGCGAAGCTTCTATATATGGATGGCACTGGTTTGCCTCGTCTGGCTCAGCGCCCTGGGATTGGGCGACGACTGGCTGAAGCTGACCACGGCGCGTCGGGGTCCCGGTTCCCGGGAAGGCCTCCACTTCTGGGAGAAGCTGGTCTTTCAGCTCGGCCTCGCCGTGGTGCTGGGCTTTTTCATCCACCACCACGGCCAGACGAACGACGAGTCGTTGATCAAGATGGCCTACAGCCTGACGCTGCCCTTCTTCAAGAGTTGGCAATACAGCGGCGAGCTTCAGCAGTACGTCCCTTCCCCGGCGCTGATCATCCTCGGCCCGTGGTCTTTTGTCCTGGTCACGGTTGTCGTGATCGTCGGCTCATCGAATGCGGTTAACCTCACGGATGGGATGGACGGACTGGCCAGCGGGATCATGGGCATCGTGGGTTTCGCGTTCATGGTGCTGGCGTTCATCGCCGGCTTCGGCGACGGCACTCTGGCCAAGACTTTGCTCGTACCTTACATCCCGATGTCGCAGGAGCTGTCGATCGTCGCGGGGGCGATGGTCGGCAGTTGCCTGGGGTTTCTCTGGTACAACTGCAGCCCCGCCCAGGTGTTCATGGGCGACACCGGCGCATTGCCTCTGGGAGGCCTGATCGGATACATCGCGGTGGTGATCCGTCAGGAATTTCTTCTGCTGATCATCGGCGGCATCTTCGTGTTCGAAGCGCTCAGCGTGATCATGCAGGTGGCGTACTTCCGATTCAGCGGCGGCAAGCGCATTTTCAAATGCGCCCCTATACACCACCACTTCCACCTCAAAGGCTGGACCGAACAGCAGGTGGTGGTCCGTTTCTGGCTGCTCAGCGCCATCTTCGCCGCGATCGCATTGGCGACGATTAAATTGAGGTAGGAAATCGACGAAGCGGAAGGGAGAGCGACGGAGCGACGAAGCGACGGAGGAGCCGCCGCGACTGCCGTCGCGACGGAAGAGCGAGCCACGCAATGCCTTGCCGAAATGCGGAAGGTCAATCGAGACACAAGAAGCTGAATGCGACGCGGACAGGTCGCCGAATAACCACCCTTCATCGCTCCGTCGCTCTTGAGAATCTTGAGGAACGCTAAACTTCTCCAAACATTGCCCGTCGATCCCAACTAAACCATGCCCACCCCACCCTCGCCTGCGGACCTTACATTCCGTTGGACACCGCCGGCGCCTGGGTATCCATCGTCGTATTCTTCCTGTTCAAGCCGGCGGCCTATTACGGGTTTATTCAGGCGTTTCGTTACCGCGTGAGCCGGCCGATTCCGATGACGTTCGGGCAGGACGCCAAGCTCACGGTGGCACTCGCTGTGCTCGGCGTGCTCTTGTTCGCAATCGGCGCGGCAATCGTGTGGGCAGGCGGCCGCGATGGATTGCTGGTTTGGTCGTGGCTATACCTCTACGCGGCCCGCGCCGCGGCCTGGTTTGTCGTCGGCAAATGGGGCGAGGTCCTCAGGGGCCGGCGCCTGGTCGGCTGGATCGTCAGCGGTACCCTTCTGAACGGCGCGTTCGACGCCGCGGTGGTCCTGGGCCTCTTCGCCGGATGGCAGATCCCGGTGGGCATCATGGTCGCCATCGCAGTGTCCATCACGGCCCTGCACATCGTCGGCACCCGATCCAACGATCGGCAAGGAGGCTGCTTTTTTCGAAACATCCTCGACATGGAACACGACTTGAACATGAAGGGATTCTGCGCGATCGCGCAGAAACGAC
>CAUZBA010000236.1:0-5507 GCA_963577635.1 Phycisphaerae bacterium | reverse complement strand
TCCCGACGCAGGTCATTGATCGAGCATCGGCGCTACTTGCGCAGCTCGAAGTCAGCCATCACCAGCCGGCGTCGGAACCACGCTGCGACATCCCCGGCGACAACCAGATGCAACTGTTCACGCAATACCTGAACCATCCGGCGGTGGATAGGCTGCGCGAGGTCAACCTTGACGCCCTCAGCCCGATTCAGGCGTTCGAAACACTGAGGCATCTGCGCGAGATCGTGGATTTGAAAACGAGGGACACCGGCGACTAAACGGATTTCCGATGCGAGATTCAGGTCGCGCATATTCCGTTCGCATCGAAACCGACCTGCACGATGGGCCTGTGCTGGCCGTATCGCTGCCGTGGCCAGGCGACTGTGGTGCCGAATCGGTCTTTCTCGGGCGCACGCGGGGACAGACGCACCCGGAATTCGGCCCGTTGCAGCGGCTGGAATACGAGGTCTACGCGCCGATGGCCCGGAAGTTGATGGCCGCGATGGCCGACGACGCGGTCGCGCGGTTCGATTGCCGCGCCGTCCGCGTCGTCCACGCACGCGGGCCGATCGCAGTCGGGGAGGCAAGCATCATAATCCAGGTCGCCGCGCCGCACCGCGGCGAAGCGTTCGCGGCCTGCCGCCACCTCATCGAGCGGATCAAGCACGAGTTGCCGATCTGGAAACGCGAGATCTGGCAGGGCGGCGAGACGTTCGTGGAGGGAATCGCCGCAGAGATCACACAGCGAACCGCGGGGAGTTCCGGGCAAATCGACACGTAACCGGTGGGTCCGTCGCTCGCACTTGACGGATAAACTGTCGCTCATGGCGAAGAAAGAAAAACCTAAGGCAGCAGACAACGCGCCTCGTGCCACCGAACGGCAGAAGAAGCATGCCGAGTCGATTTACAGGAAGTTGCGCCGTCGATACCCCGACGCCCACTGCGCCCTGACCCACGAGAACCCCTTTCAACTTCTGGCGTCTACCATTCTCTCGGCCCAGTGCACCGATGTGCGCGTCAACATGGTCACGCCCAACCTGTTCAAACACTTCCCGGATGCCCGGTCGATGGCCGGCGCTTCCTTGTCCGAACTGCAACGACTGATCCGATCGACCGGGTTCTTCCGCAACAAGTCCAAGTCTCTGAAAGAATCCAGCCGGGCGATTGTCCAGGAGCACGGCGGCCGCGTGCCCGACACGATGGCCGCACTGACCAGGCTCCCGGGCGTGGCCCGCAAGACCGCCAACGTCATTCTCGGTAACGCATTCGGTAAGAACGAAGGCGTCGTGGTGGACACGCACATCGCCAGGCTGAGCAACCGGATGGGCCTGAGCCGTCAGAAGGACCCGAAAAAAATCGAGAGGGACATGATGGCCCGCTTCCGGCCCGCGTCGTGGACGCTGCTCGCGCACCTGCTGATCTTTCATGGCCGACAGGTGTGCCAGGCACGCAAGCCCCGATGCGAGGACTGCGTTGTCGCCGACCTGTGCCCGAAGGTGGGCGTGAAGTAGGCCGGTATTCGGAAGCTAGAGCAATCCCGCCGTTTCCTCCTGGCCGAACATCACGTTCATGTTCTGAACCGCCTGGCCGCTGGCGCCTTTGATCATGTTGTCGAGGGCGGCGAAGACGACGATCCGATTGCGGGCCAAGCGCACCGTCACATCGCAGAAATTCGTGCCGCGCACGTGCTTCACGTTCGGCAATTCGGTCTTGACGCGCACGAACGGTTCGTCCGCGTAAGAGGTTTCGAGGGCCTCGAACAGATCGTCCTCCTTCACGTGGGACGCGGTCGGCTCCAGGTAGATCGTTTCGAGGATCCCCTGGTCGATGGGGAGCAGGTGCGGCACGAACAGGGCGTCGGCCGCCCGGCCCGTGACGTCCTCGATCGCCATCTCGATCTCCGGCTGATGGCGATGGCCGCCGATCGTCCCGTAGGGATAGAACGACTCGTTCTGCTCCGCGTAGTGGAGGCCCGGCGTGGGCGCCCGGCCGGCGCCGGTGACCCCCGACGCCGCATTGACGATGATGCGATGCGGCGAAGCGAGTTGGCGCTCGATCAGCGGCACGATGGCCAGCGCCGCGCACGTCGGATAGCAGCCGGGGTTGGCCACCAACGCCGCATCGCCCAGCTTCTTACGAAAGAATTCGGTCAGACCATATACAGCGCCCGCAAGGTTCTTCGTGTCCTCGTGGGGCGTCGCGTACACCTGTTCATAGCGCGCGGCGTCGCCCAGACGGTAATCGGCCGACAGATCGATGATGCGCAACCCGGCCGCCAGGAGTTTTGGCGCCACCTGCATCGCCGTGCCGTGCGGGAGGCACAGCAGGGCAACATCCGCCGCCTTCGCAATCGCCGCGGCATCGATTGGCCGGCAATTCGCGACCGGATCGGCGAGGCGCCCGATTAACTGCGGAAATATCGTCCTGATGTCGACCGGTTCGTCTCGTCGGCTGGCCAGGTACGTCACGCTGGCGCTGGGATGGCGCAGCAACAACTGGATCGCGTGAAGGCCGCTGTATCCCGTGGGTCCAACGATGGCTGCTCGAATGCTCATGAGGCACCATTGTGGCCCACCACGTCCGGCGGTTCAAAGGCGCGCGGTCGCGAGGATCGCCCGGTACCGCCACGAAACCTCCTCTAGAATGTTGCCGCTGAGCACCGACGCTCGTCAGTTTTTCACGCTGGTCTGCCCCTCGACGATGCGACGACGAACGGTAAGATTCGTGAGAACTGTCGGCTAGAGCGTTTTCATCCATGACGTAGCGTTTTGGGCGTCGGCGAAGCAAGCCTGGCACAGAGGACGAAGCAGGCGACCCCGCTGCGGGTCATCGATGCAGTACGACAAAGTCAGACGCGGCTGCAGCCAGATCAGGACGTTACGTCATGGATGAAACCGCTCTAAGGGATCTTGATGCAGCACCGCCACGACGACGTCGACGACACATCCCGGCTCGAGGCGTGGTTCGAACCCGAACCCGCCGAGGGGTCCCTGATCTACCTGCCTAATATTGATCTGGCCGAAGGCGATGCGGGTCTCACCGGAGTCATCGTCACCGACCAGAGAATCGTTTTCTGCAATCGAGAAGAGCGCGGGAGCGTGTCCCTGGACGATCAGGGCGAAACTGCACGTCAAGAGGTCCGGCTCGGCCTATGGCATCACGCACTACCATGGTCGCCGAATGCGCCACAAGAGGTTTTTCGCCCACCTGACCCCAGATAACGCCGCCCGACTCATTCACATACTGGACGAATTGAAACGTCACCTGCGCACACGGCGCACCTAAACCGCGGTCTGTGCCGAGTCGCCGAATGATGACGCCGATCACCACAGGCGCAGGCGTGTCTGAGCGATCCACGCACCCAGTGCGCCGCCCAGCGTGTTGGCCGCCACGTCGCCGATCCCACTGTGCCGGGCCGGTAGCCAGAGCTGAAACGTTTCGCCGATCACGCTCAATAATCCGGCGTCGAGCACAACCAGCGCAAGACACCAGGACCGGACACCGAACACGGCACGGACCAGACCGCCCTCGGCGAACCCGATCGGAACAAAGAGGACGATGTTGCCGAGCACGAAAAGCCACTCACGCTGCTGTAACGCCAGCCACGTGTCGCCGGTGCCGGCCTGGAAGCGAAACGGAAAGCACATCGACGCGAGCGTCGCGATACCGAGCGCTACTGCGATCCAAAGCAAACGCCAAACGCGCGGCGGTGGTGACCAGAGGCCGTCGGACCGGTTCGGTCGGTCGAAATATTTCACGCCGTTGACCTCATCCGTGTCGCAGACGGTCCGCGATGTTTGGCGTACAAACGAAACACCCTCAACAGGTTAGCGATCATCGACGGCAAAGACGTCGCCGCAGGAACCCGGAACCCGACACGGCGGTTCTGCGCAACCATTGACAGAGCAATCGCGGCGCCTTAGCGTGTACAGCATGTCATGTATGCGGTGGGTAGGTGGGTAGTCAGGTGCGTCGGCGGTGAGGGCTGACGAACCGTCGGCGAACGTCGAGGAGACCTGGAGCGCTTTCGCTCAGATTTCGTTGTTTCATTCCACGGTTGGGGCATCCATTCACGATGGCCAAGCTTGACCCGGCGCTGTGGCGTGACATGATGGGTTATCTGCGTCAAAAGCACGCAACGATATGCAGGCGCTGGTTCGAAGAACTCGAACCGCGCGACATGAACGGCGGCATCCTGCGTATCGGCACAAGCAACAGCGTCCAGACGAACTATCTGCAACAGCGCTGCCTCGAGCCCTTCACGGAAGCCGCACAGGCCTCGACCGGCGCTCTGGTCACCGTGCAGTTCGTGAACGGCCGCTACGGGCTTCGCCCATTTCAAGAAAATCCATACGAGCCACCGGCAACCGGCCAGCGATCGCTCGACGCTTCGGTCGCGACCGCGCCGCGCTCGGCGGTGGCCGAACCTTCGGTATCCGGCGAAATCGTCATCAGCCCTGATTACAGCTTCGATACATTTGTCACAGGACCGGGCAACCGGCTTGCCCACGCGGCTTCGGTCGCCGTCGCCAACCAGCCCGGCACCGCCTACAACCCGCTTTTCATCCACGGTGGCGTGGGCCTCGGCAAGACCCATCTGCTCCAGGCAATCTGCCAGAAGATCCTCCGCAGCGGCGACGGAGTTCGCCTCTGCTACGTCTCGTGCGACGCGTTCGTCAACCAGTTTCTCGACTGCGTTCAGAAGGGGGAAATGAATGATTTTCGGAAACGCTACCGGTTGATGCAGGTCCTCGTGATCGACGACATTCACTTTCTGGCCAATCGCGAGCGTACGCAGGAGGAGTTCTTTCACACGTTCAACGAGTTGTACCAGGCGAACCACCAGATCGTCCTGTCGAGTGACCTGCCGCCGGCAGAGATCCCCCAACTCGAGGAACGTCTGGTCAGCCGATTTCAGGGTGGGTTCGTCGCGTCGATCACCAAGCCGACGTACGAAACTCGAGTCGCCATCCTGAGAACCAAGGCAACGCTGCGAGAATTGTCTCTTCCCGACGACGTGCTCTGTTACATCGCAGCGAAGATCGACTCCAACGCCCGCGACCTGGAGGGCGCCTTGAACACCGTGCAGGGCCATGGTTCGCTGCAGCAGCGCGAGATCACACTGGACCTGGCCAAAGAAGCGCTCGGCGAACCGAAGTCGGGATCACGGCGGTCGCAGATCACGCTCCAGCAGATCATTGACCTGGTCACCGATTTCTACAACATCAAGCTGAGTGAACTGCAGTCCAAACGCAGACAGAAATCGATCGCCGTACCCCGTCAGGTGAGCATGTACCTCGCTCGCAAACGCACACGCTTCAGCCTCGAACAGATCGGGGGCTATTTCGGAGGTCGAGATCACACGACTGTCATGCACGCGGTGAAGGTGATTGAGCAGCGACTGGATCAGGACCCCGGCTTCGCCCGCGAGGTCGAGCAGATCGACGAGCAGATTCGAAACACTCGCACGGCAGGAAGCATCTAACGGCAACCTGCACGATCTCGAAGTGCAAAAGCTGACGATAGGT
>CAUZBA010000235.1:0-5528 GCA_963577635.1 Phycisphaerae bacterium | reverse complement strand
TAGTCAAAAAAGTGCGTCTTCTGGGCCTTGTGCCGACGCAATCGTCGCGTGAGATGCGCCTCCGGGCGCAGTGACGGGTTGCCGGGGGTCAGGGCCAGCCTTAAGTACACCTCTGCACGGACCGATATCCAAAAAAGGAGCAGCCTCAGCCCCGACGGAGTTGATGGGATGTCCTCGGGAAAACTGCGCATCGTCTGTTCGAATCTGAAGTGTCGGACGATACTCAACGTGCCCATCACCGCACGGGGAAAGACGATTCGTTGCGGTCAGTGTGGCTTTCGCGTCAGGATCCCCGGCCAATCCGAAGCGGCGCCCAGTTCGCCGGCGGCCACGCCGCAGACCAAGAGTTAACCCGCATTTCTCACCAGTTTTACCGCCCAGCGGGCGGCTTCATTCACTGGCTTCGTCCTCCGTCCGATCCGTCCTCGACGTAGTCTACAGCTACGCCTGAGGAGGATCGCGTGTGCGTCCTCGCCAGCGAACGAACCTGCCGCGCTGGTGTGCGCGATGTCACCGGCCGAGTATCGAAGACCCCGCCTCAAGTACTAACACCGCCGACTTCTACATCACCGAGCGGAAAAACTCGTGAGAAAAGCGGGTTTACCCCCTTTCCAGTCGGATCGATTCGCACCGATTCCCCTCTGCCCCGCGAGAGGGGATCGGGGGTGAAAGCTGTAGATGGGGCAAGGACCTGGCCGTCGGTCATGGCGCGGGGAGGTCATCGTCGTCATCCACGTCGGCGACCCGCGGGATCTCGCCCAGTTCGCCGCTGGAGCCCGCCAATTCATCGAGCGCGGTAATCGGATCACCGATTTCGAACTCCCCATCGTCATCTTCCAGGGAGCCCGATTCGTCCTTCGCGTCGACCTGGACCGCCGACACTGTCTCGTCCACATCCGGCCCGACGACGGTCGGGACCGGTCCGATCTGCTCGGGCACGCCGTCCACGACCAGCGTGAATACCACGGGCCCCACCTTGACCCGATCTCCCGCATCGAGCGTCGTCTCCTGGACGCGGTCGCTGTTTCGCAGCGTTCCGTTGCTCGACCCCAGATCGCGCAGTGTCACCGACTCGTCGTCAATCAGGATCTCACAATGTTTGCGTGACACGCTGGACAGCGGAATACGCAGGTCGCACGCGCTGGTTCTCCCGATGACGACACGATCCTTGCGCAGAGGAAAGTCGTGTCGCGTCCCGTCACTCTTGAACATGACCAGCTTTGCGTTCATGACCGCGAAGTTCACTTAAATCGACTTAAATCGCTTACAATTCAGCCGTCAGTATAAGAACATGACCGCAACGATTCAACTTACCGCTTCAGATCAACTCGCTACGGCCCCTGCACCCTTTGCCGTGGATGCATTGTACCTTCACGTGCCGTTCTGCAGCCACAAGTGCCACTATTGCGACTTCTACAGCATCGTGGACCGCACAGGGCGGCAAACGGCTTTCGTCGATGCGCTCATGCACGAACTCGATCGCTGGACCAGTGATGCGTCACATGCCGAAACGACTCCGCTGCGACCGCGCACCGTTTTCTTCGGTGGCGGCACACCGTCGCTGCTGCGGCCCGCTCTGTGGCGAACGCTACTCGACTTCATGCAGTGCCGGGGCGTTCTCGAACATGTCGAGGAGTTTACCGTCGAGGCCAACCCGGACACGGTCACTGAAGAGTTGGTTGATGTCCTGGCGGCCGCGGGCGTCAACCGCGTCAGCCTCGGCGTGCAGTCGTTTGACCGATCAATGCTGAAGGCACTTCAGCGGGAGCATGAGCCGGCTCACGTCCCCCGAGCGGTAAACATCCTGCGCAACGGTGGGGTCGACAACGTCAACGTCGACCTGATCTTTGCGGTCCCGGGCCAGACGATCCCGATGCTCGACGCCGATCTTGACGCAGCTCTGGAACTGAATCCACACCATGTGTCCTGCTACAACCTCACCTATGAACCCGGCACCCCGATGACCTCTCGAATGCACGCGGGCCAGTTGAGCCCCGCGCCGGAATCGCTGGAACGAGCCATGCTCCAGCGCGTCATCGATCGGATGGATCTCGCGGGGTTCGTGCATTACGAGATCAGCAATTGGGGAAAGAGAGAGCAAGAGAGCAGGAGAGCGGAAGAGCAGGGAATAGAGCAGAAAAGCAGAAAATCAGAAAATAAGAAAATCGCAATGGCGAGCGACGACAAGACGGCGCCGTCTTCAATTTCCTGCTCTTCCGCTCTTCCGCTTTCCTGCTCTGATCATACTCCGCTCTCCTGCTCTTTGTGCCTTCACAATCTTATGTACTGGACTAACGCGAACTGGCTCGGCCTCGGTCCGTCGGCGGCAAGCCACGTCAACGGCCGCCGCTGGAAGAATGAGGGGAACCTCGGACGTTATCTTGCCGATTCGCCGCGGCCTGCCGTCGTGGAATCCGAACGGCTGGACCCCGATCGGCAACTCGGCGAGCACCTGATGCTCGGCCTGCGTCTGCGCCAAGGCGTCGACCGCGCTTGGCTGAGCGCACGGATGCGCGCCGACGACGAGCGCTGGGACACGATCGATTCCCTTGTCGGCATGGGGATGCTTCAGCGGTCGTCCGGCCGGTTGCGTCTGACCGCAGAGGGGTTGTTCGTGGCAGATGCCGTGATCGCGAAGTTGCTGTGAGGGGATCGCGAGAGCAGGATACCAGGGAATCGGGCAGGCAAGCAATGACAAGACGGAGCTGTATTCGATTTCCTGCTCTTCCGATTTTCTGTTTTTCTGCTTTCTAATGCCCCCCCGCCGCGGGATCCGGCGGCTCCGGTCCCTTGAGCTTCATCACCGGAATCCCCAGCACCACGGCGGCAACGAAAAGAAAAGCGGCGGCGATCAGGACGGGCCCGAGCAAGGGGATGGGTTGCCGATGGGGCGCCAATGCCGTGGCGGGGTTGGCGCCGTGATGATCGTCGCCCTGCACGGACGCATTGTGACCGGAATCATGCGCGGCGTGATGCACCTGCGACGTCTTCTCCGCGCCGTGTTCGTCGTCGGCCACGTTCGTGGTCGCCATTGAAACGACGCCTGCGGCATACCAGCCGAGCGCCAGTCCCGCGACCACCCCCAGTATTCGTCGAGCGAATCGTTTCATGTGATGGGCCCATTCTAACGAGTCTATCGTCGTCGGCGTTTGCGCGCCTTGTACCGTGGCTTCTTCGCCGAAGGCCCGCTGCGTTGTGGTTCCTCGCCTTCCGAGGAAGAGGCCGCGGCGCGGCGCTGCCGGCGTGTCATTTTTCGATCACCGCCCTCTGCGCCCGCCCGGCGGGCCGATTCCAGATCGGCCTGTTGCTCACCGGTGCCCGTACCGGCCGCCTGTGCGGCGCCATGCAACAGGCTCCCCGCCTCATCGTGCCGGGCACGCTGCTCGCCGTACACGCTTCGGCTCTCCACGTTTGCCGTCAGCTTGGCGCGGAAGATCAGGTCCGTGACGCGATCGCGAACGGTCGCCTGCATCTGCTGGAACTGGTTGGCTCCTTCACGCTTGTACTCGATTCGCGGGTCCTTTTCGGCGTAACCGCGAAGCCCCACCGAGTCCTTCAGCTGATCCATCGCATACAGGTGATCCTTCCAGGCCGTATCGAGGATCTGCAGCAGGACGAAGCGCTCCAGCTGCGTCAGTTCCGAGCGCAGCATCGCCCTGCCCTTGTCGATCAGCAACTGCCTGCGCTCGTCGGCGCCAAGGCCCGCCAGCTCCTTGGAATCAACACTCTGGCCGAAACGATCCTCGGCCCATTGGGCCAGGGCGGCGGAGTCCTGCTCCGGATGTTCGGATATTGCCGAGTCAACAACCGACTCCATCCGACCGTTGTCGTGCCACTGTTCGGCGGCTTCCTTCAGCCGTTCATACAACTCGTTCGGAGGCAGTTGTCCCACCTGCTCGGCGGTCCAGCCCATCTCATAGCGCTGGTTCGCCCAGTTGGCCAGGTGACTCGCGGCCCATTCGCTGTCCTGCTGCGCCGCCTGCAACACCATCTCCAGGGCAAACTCGATCGGGTAGACGATCTCGCGCCGCCGGTACACCTCGCGGGCCTTCTCCAGGATCAGCTCGAACGCCGCTTCGGGCTGCATCTCGGCGATCCGGGCGGCGTCCACCCCGATGTCGAACTTCACCTTTGCCCATTCGGCCAGCTGCTTCTGGGCATAGTGGGGATCGAGATACTGATCCAGGCCGGGCAGTTCCTTCTTGTCCACCATATCGGTCGCGGCGTCACTCAACAGACTCTTGACGTCTTCGGGGCTCATGCGACGCAATTGATTCTGCTTCAGGTCGACGCTGAACCGGCTCATCGCCCAGGCGGAAAGTCCGCGCAGATCCCATTCCTCGGCGGGCACGTCGTGCGACATGTACT
The DNA here is from genome assembly GCA_963577635.1 of Phycisphaerae bacterium. Classification (GTDB taxonomy): domain Bacteria; phylum Planctomycetota; class Phycisphaerae; order Phycisphaerales; family Phycisphaeraceae; genus CAUZBA01. The sequence goes on along the minus strand of CAUZBA010000235.1, from coordinate 1,160 downwards.
CGCCCAGGGTCACGTCGATGATCTGCCGCACCTCGGCCCGAGCCTCGCTGCGAATCGTCGTCTGCAGATCCAGCAGGTCGTCGGCGCGCAGCTTCGTGGGCTCGACGCTGACGTCGATGGTCCGGCGGCACCATTCGGCAATCTGAGTGGGCACGTAGTCGGCATCAAGGTACGTCTGAACTGCATCGTCGATCGAGTCCGAGATGTACTCGAAGATGATCCGATCGACGCCTCGTCCCTCGAGAGCCTCCTGACGGATTCCGTAGAAGTGGTTGCGTTGGAACTCCATGACCTCGTCGTATTCCAGAAGGTTCTTGCGGATCTCGAAGTTGCGTTCCTCCACCTTGCGCTGAGCACGTTCGACACTCTTGGTAATCCAGCGGTGCTCAATCGCCTCACCCTCCTTCCAGCCCAGTTTGGACAGGGCGGCAAGCGTCGTTTTGCCGGCGAACAGCTTCATCAGCTCGTCGTCCAGCGAGATGAAGAACCGCGATGATCCGCGATCGCCCTGGCGGCCGGCGCGCCCGCGGAGCTGGTTGTCGATCCGGCGCGCCTCGTGACGTTCGGTTCCGACGATGTGCAGGCCGCCCATCTGTTCCACATTCTCGAAGACGTCCAGTCGATGCCGCATGAACTGCGACAACTTGTCCAGCTCGACGAGGCACTTCTCGGCAGGCATCTTCGCGGCCTTCTCGGGGTCGCAGAACGTTTCGGTCGTGACCCAGTGACGCAGCAGCTTCACGCGCACCTGTTCGTCGTCCATGCCCTTCAGTTCCGTGTCTTTCATGCCCAATGCCAGGCTTGCCATGTGGCGGCGCGCCAGGCTGGCGAGCTGTTCGTCGTTCATGCCCGGCTCGGCCTGGCGCGGCAGGAGGTTGCGCGATTTCCAGTGGTGCACCAGAGACTCGCGATCCAGCGTGGCCAGCCGAATGTCGGTGCCGCGGCCGGCCATGTTCGTCGCGATCATCACCGCCCCCAGCTCGCCGGCGTGCTCCACGATGTGTGCCTCGCGCTCGTGCTGCTTGGCGTTGAGCACTTCGTGCTGGATGCTGTGGCGCTTGGTCAACATCTGCGAGAGCATCTCGCTGTTTTCCACGCTGGTGGTGCCGACGAGCACGGGACGCCCCACGTCGTGCATCCGCTTGATCTCGTCCAGGATG
>CAUZBA010000234.1:0-5531 GCA_963577635.1 Phycisphaerae bacterium | reverse complement strand
TCCCAACGACTGACTTCGCAGACGGCGAGTACACGGTAGGATTTTGACAGGATCACAGGATGGGAAGAAGAGATCTACAGGATCCGACTCGTGTGATGGGTTCGGAGCATACGCACAACGGACGATTGAATGCCAGACAATCTGTCTCTGGTCGCCATCAGTCCACTCGACCAACCCCATTCCTGATCCTGTAGAACTCCCGGATCCATCCTGTGATCCTGTCAACTCCTCCTTCCGCTGCTTTCCTGCTCTCTCGCTCTCCTGCGCTCACTCAATCTCCTGCACCGTGTGGCGTGACACCCGGACATCGCGCGGCCAGTCAGTGGCGTCCATGCCCGCCTTGAGTTTCAACTGGGCAAGGAACTTGTCCGCCTGCGAGATCTGCGTCCAGACGCTTGGCAGAAACGTGCCCCGGTTCGGCCCCTGCTCCAGTACGAGGCCGTCGATGCCGGGTCGAAGCTGCGCGAGCAGACCCATTTCGCTGTCGCAGGTCATGGGCTGCGGGGGGCTCAGCAACGCGATGTGGATTCGAAGAACATCGCGCTCGTGCGCCGCGAGGTTCGGAAAACGCGGATCGTGGAACGCGGCTCTGTAGGCGTGATGGGCGACATCCGCCACAATCGGCCGGACCGCCGCCAGCGAGCCGACGTAGCCGCGCAGCGCCCCTTCGATCCGCAACGTGACGAACGTGGCACCCACGGGTCGAAGTGTGGCAGCGTACGCACTCGGTTCCACCGGCAGAGGCGTGCCCATGCGCAGACCGTAGCCGATCGAATCGCGCGCGACCTCGATCAGCGCGGCACGGTCCTGCTTACTCGAGGACCGGCGGCGCGATCCACCCTTGCGATGGGCTATCCATCGTCGATCTGCTCGATTTCATCGGCCGACAGATTCAGATCGGCGGCCTTCGCCGAATCCTCGATCGTGCTGAGTCGGCTTGCCCCAGGGATCGGAAACACCATCAGTCCTTTGGCCATCAGCCAGGCCAGTGCCACCTGTTGCGGGCTGACGCCGTGATCGGATGCGACGGCGCGGATGGTCGCGTGCTGCAGGCCGATCTGCGGCGCGCTGCCCATCCCGCCCAGCGGGCTCCACGGGATGAACGCCAACCCGCGCTGCTGGCTCGCGGGCAGCACGCCGTCCTGTTCCGGTTTGCGGTGACGCGGTGCGTACTGGTTCTGGACGCTGACGATCGGCACGATCTGCGCCGCCTGGTCGATCTCGGCGACGTCGAAGTTGCTCACGCCCACGTGTCTGATCTTTCCCTCGTCGCGCAGTCGCGACAGCTCACCGATGCTGTCGGCCAGCGGGACCGCGGGATCGATCCGGTGAAGCTCGTAGATCGCGATCGTGTCGGTATTCAGGTTCTGTAATGACCGCTCGCAGGCCGCGAGCAGATCCGTCGGACTGTACCGGGGCAGCCATCGGCCGTCCGTGCGGCAGAAGCCGCCCTTGGTCGCCACCGTGATCAGTTCCCGCGCGGCAGACGGCAAGCGTGCCAAGGCCTTGCCGATCAACCTCTCGTTGTGGCCGGCTCTTCGTCGAGACAGTAGCTGTCGGCCGTGTCGATCAGGTTGATGCCGCAGTCAATCGCGTGGTTGATCACGGCGATCGCGTCATCCTCGCCGGGCCGATCTCGTGTCACCGACAGCGGCATGGCGCCGAGCCCGATGGCCCCAAGCTCAAGACCGGACGAACCGAAGGGTCGGGTGCGCATGGAGTGTGATCCGTACGATCACTGCGGGTTCGCAGAAGTCTTCGGAACCATGATAAGCCGCAGCCACCAACCGGCAGCTGATGAACAATCACTTATCGCACCCGTCCGCCGACCTGGGCACGCGAATTGTACGTATACCTGTTGGACATTGTCGGAGGCAAGGTTGTGGCGTAATCCCAGGGAAAAGTGGGGAACCGCTGTGGAATTGGGCGATATGTCCCAAATCCCTAACACAAGGGTCAAGAGGATGAAATTCACATTCATCGGGTCCGGCAGCGCCTTCGCCCTGGAGAACTTCAACAGCAACATGGTCATCGAGGTCGATGGCCACAGGATGCTCATCGACTGCGGTGCCGACGCCCGATGGGCGATGAAGGAGGCGGGCTGGACGTACAAGGACGTCGACGCGGTCTACATTTCGCACCTGCACGCCGACCACATCGCCGGGATCGAGTGGCTCGCCTTCTGCACTTACTTCGATCCCACCGTGAAGAAGATTCCCATGTACATCAACGACCTGATGTCCCACGAGCTGTGGGAGAAATCACTTCAGGGCGGGCTGGGGTCGATCCAGAATAAGATCACGACGCTCGACGACTTCTTCGACGTCCAGCGGATCTCGCTGAACGGCATCTTCACGTTCCAGAACGTCGAGTTCCGCATCGTCCAGACGGTGCACGTCATGAACGGCTATCACCTGGTGCCGTCGTACGGGTTGATCTGGACGGCGCCCGGGGATAAAAAGATATTCCTCACCACAGACACGCAGTTCTGCCCGCACCAGATCTATGACTTCTACAAGGACGCCGACGTCATCTTCCACGACTGCGAGACCAGCCCGTTCAAGTCCGGCATCCACGCCCACTACGACGACCTGCGCATGCTGGACGAGGCGTTCAAGGCGAAGATGTGGCTTTACCACTACCAGGACGGCGAGAAACCCGACGCCCGAAAGGACGGATTCAGAGGATTCGTCAAAAAGGGCCAGACGTTCGACTTTTCGCAGAAGGCCACCGCACCGAAGTCATCCGGCGAGGCGAACGCGGCGTAGTGCCGCGAAGCATCGATCCTCCACAATACGTGACCACTTGTGCGCGGTCGCTGTGGATCGCGGCACGTCAAATCTCCCGGGTACTGCTTCGCGAATCCCGCCGTCGATGGCGCGATTGCGACCCACCATCGCGCTCCGCTATGGTGGTGACGCCGGTGGGACATCACCAGACAGATTGAAAGGCGGGACATGCTGAATCTGCAGAATCTGAGGGGACTCTTCGCGGCGCTGCCGATCGCGGCCCGGCCGGACGGCACCTATATAGAGGAGGATTACAGGGCGGACATCGCCTCGGTGTGCGGGTCGGGCACGCACGGCATCTACACCACCGGCACGACCGGAGAGTGGTACGCGATGGACGATGAGGAGTTCCGCTGGATGGTCGAAGTGTTCCTGGAGGAAACGGGGAAATTCGAGACGCTGACGCAGATCGGATGCGGGGGGCTGTCGACCGAAGCGGCCGTGCGGCGGGTGAAGATCGCGGTCGGCGGGTCGAGCAAGCCGGACGGCCTGCAGATCCTGCTGCCGCCGTGGCAGCCGCTCACGGATGACGAGGTCGTGGACTTCCTGAAGGCGATCGCCGACGCGGCCGAGGGCGTTCCCCTGATTCACTACAACACGATGCGCTCGAAGCGGCTGCTGACGCACATTGAATACGAGCGGATCCTGCCGGCGGTGCCCACGCTCATCGGGTCCAAGACGATCAACGACGACATCGAACAGACGATCGACATCCTGCGCGCCGGCCTGCCGATGAACCACTTCATCGGTCACGAGTGGAATCTCGTTGCGGGCACGATCTGGGGGAGCAAGGGCGTCTACAGCGACTACGTCTGCTACTGGCCAAAGGCGTGCCTGAAACTTTGGGAACTGTGCGAGACCAAGGCGTGGGCGGAAGCGTTCGAACTTCAGGAAAGGTTCATCAATTACCGGCGCGAGGCTCAGGTGCCGCTGCTGGACAGGGGATACACCGACTCGGCGTGGGACAAGGGCAAGACCGAGGCGGGCGGCTTCCTGCGCTGCAAGCGGCACATCCGCCTGCCGTACCGCAGCATGTCGGCGGAGGATGTCGCGCACATGCGCGCCGTGGGTAACAAGCACTTTGCCGAATGGCTGGAGAGCTGATGAGAAAACGGCGAACGATCTATTTCAACGACGCCCGGCACTACTACCTGTTTATCTTCGAGCCGCCCATGCGGATGGAGGATGCCTGGCGGCCGATCGACGAGGTGGCCGGCACCGCCGTGGACACCTTTATATATGGTGCGTCCCGCGACGACGGCCTGTTCTACCCGTCGAAGTGCGGCATGCGCTTCTGCGAGGACGCCCGGCCCTTCGACGCGGTGCCGTACTGGCGCGCCTGGCACAACATGCAGAGTCTGATCGATCGCGGCTTCGATCCGCTGCAGGTGCTGATCGATCGGGCGCACGACAAGGGCATGGACTTCATCGCCAGCCTGCGCCTCGGCGGCTACGGCGGCATGCCCGAGGAGTGGTCGGTGGCCAGGGGCGGTCGGGGTTTCGTGCACGAGCAGGTGCGCGACCACCAGTCCGCCGTGCTGGCCGAGCTGGTTAACGATTACGCCACCGAGGGCGTCGAGCTCGACTTCGCGGCGCCGCCGGCCGGTGGCTCGTTGTGCCTGCGATTCGAGGATGCGGCGGAGTACGCACCGGTGATGACCGACTTTGTACGCCGGATCGCCGGCGTGGCCCACGGTCGCCAGCCCAAACGCGGCCTCGTCGGCGCCCGCGTGTATCCGACCGAAGAGCTCAACCGCAAGTGCGGCCTGGATGTGCGCACCTGGCTGGACGAGGGCCTCGTTGACTACGTGGCGCCGATCCTCTACGGAGACTTCGTCGTCGACGCCAATATGCCGATCGAGTGGCTCGTCGACGCGGCGCACGCGAACGACGTCTCGGTCTACGCGACGCTGCAACCCTATTACAGCGATGATAGAAAGTGCCGATCGGACGGAATCGTCTTCGCATCGCCGGCCATGACGCGGGCGGCCGCGGCCAACTTCTGGCAGCTCGACGTCGACGGGCTCTACGCGTGGTTCATGAAGTGGCCGTTGGGCGACGCGGAGCGGCGCACGCTGAGCGAGCTGGCCGATCCGGACCTGATCCAGATGCAGGACAAGCACTACATCATTCGATCACGGACGAAGGACGACGATCGGCACGACTACCCCTCGACACTGCCGATCGAGATCGAAGCACCCGGTCCCGGGCAGCGCCTTCGAATTCCTTTTCGACTCGCCGACGACACCCGGGACGATCGCCTCCATTCGATCAGGATCAGGATGGCGATCGCGGGGACGGTCTCGGCCGACCGGTACGTCATGCGCCTCAACGGCGAGTCCCTTGCCGCCGAGCCGTGCACTCGAAGTCACCTCGGCAGGTCGCTCTACGACGGCCAGTGGCTGGAGATCCGGTTGCAGAAGGTGCGGCCGCAGCGCGGCGAGAACGTTCTGGAAGTCGGCCTTCTGGAACGGCCGGAGGATTTCAGGTCGCCGGTGACGATTCAGGACGTGGAGATCATCACGGAATACGGGTTGTTACCCGCAGGCGGCGCCGCCGGCTGAACTTGAGGATTGCCGTGAACAGAGTCGCAGCCGCAATGAGCACTGAGCAGCTCAGGGGTCGTATCGAGATGATCCCGCGGGTGCACCTGGCACACCTGCCGACGCCGCTGGAGCCGATGAACCGTTTCTCGGAAGCGCTCGGCGGGCCGCGCATCTTCATCAAGCGCGACGACTGCAC
>CAUZBA010000233.1:0-5546 GCA_963577635.1 Phycisphaerae bacterium | reverse complement strand
TGCGATCCGTCCTCGATCCGCCGCGGCGGATCGAGGACGGATCGCGTGTGCGTCCTCGTCAGCGAACGAACCTGCCTCGCTGGTTTGCGCAGTGTCGCTGGCCGAGTATCGTAGGCCCTGCCTCAAGTCCCAACACCGCTGGTTGTTACACCACCGAGCGGAGAAACTGGTGAGAAACGCGGGCTAAATGACCAGTCGCCTGAATAAGAAATTGATCATCATCGTTTGCGCCTGTGTCGTGGTGGTCGGCGCGGGCTTGAGCGGGGGATGGCTCCTGGCCAGGCGCGCCCGGGCCGGTGCGGCGTTTCGTGAGGCCGAGGCCGCCATGGCCGCCGGTGACTTCGAGTTGGCCATCAGGCGCTACGCCAATGCGGTCAGACACCGGGACTACTCCGAGAACGTCGACCTGATGCTCAACGCCAGCGAGGCGCACCGGCAGATTCAGGTGTCGCAAATGCGCGAGGCCCGGAGGCACCTTGGGCAAATGCTCCAGTGGCTGCGGATGGCCATTCGCGTGAATCCGCACGACGGCAGGGCATTGCAGCGGCGGATGGTTCTGGGCATGCGGATGGGCCGGGAATTCGGCGCCGCGACCATCTGGGACGCGATGTATCACGACACGCAGGAACTGCTGAGGCAATATTCGGATCTTCCCCTGGCGGTCAAGTATCGCGGCATCAGCCAGGTGCAGCGCATGGTTCTGGCGTCTACGAATCTGACCGCCGAGCAGCGAAGTCAGGCCGGGCTTGATCTGGGCACCGCCCTGGAACAGTTCGGCTTTGAACGCGAGACGGTTGAACACCTCGCCGTGTGGCACCAGCTCGAGGCCGACAGGCTCGAAGGGCTTGGGGGCGATGAGGTCGAGGCGTCTCACCACCGGAACGAAGCGTTGAAGCTCACGGATCGGGGCGTGGCTGACCACAGCGACGACCCTCATTGGCTTGTGGTGCACATCACGAATTTGTATCACCTCGGCGATCACGATCAGGCACGATCCCTCCTGGAAACGCTGCAACGCCTCCTGTCGCAGGAGCTGGCCGATCCTCGCGTGGCCCGCAAGGCGGCCGCTCTGATCCTGCGACTCCACGGCAGAACCCGGACGGCTCGCGATCGGGCGCGGACGCGTCGCGTTGTCCAGAGGTGCGGGGCGCTGCTTCAGGGTGTCCTGGAAAGGAACCCCGACAGTTCCAGTCTGAAGGTGGTGCTGGCCCGGATTCACATGCACCTGGGCGAGCGCGACCGGGCCCGGATCTTATTCGAGCAGGTCTGGCAGTCACGTCCAGCCGGAAACCCATTCGAGTTTGTGAATCAGAAAGGTGTCTGGGCCGAGGGGGGATTGGGTTACCTCGAGCTCGCGTTGTTCGATGCCCGGTCCGTCACCGACCGCGAACAGCGCGAGCAACGGCTTGCCGAGATTGAACAGGGATTGGCGCGGATCAAGGCGAACGTCGGAGACATCGCTGCAGTCAGCGATGTTGCCGGGCTCCTCAGCGTCGTACGCGGCAACTGGGTCAAGGCCGGCATCGAATTCGATCATCTGTCGGATCGCCTTGGCGAAGACCACGTTGAACCACTGGAGCGGTCCGCGGCCGTTCGGTTCAAGCTCGGCGAATGGGGCGCGGCCGCCGACAACTATCGACGTATCCTGGAGATCCGGCCAGGGCGCGCGGACATACGCAAGCAACTGGCCCGCGTCTTCCTGGTGGGCCGCAGATTCGATGAAGCAGACGAACAGATCGAGACGCTGCTCAAGGCGGATCCCGACGATCCCTCGGTACGTCTGATTCAGTTCGAATCGCTGATTCGCCAGAAACAATTCGACGAGGCGGACAGCCTCATGCAGCAGCTTGATGTTGCGTTCTCCTCTGACGAGGCGGTCGCCCTCGGGCAGCTTTACGTCGGCGCTGGTCGATCCGACACGGCGCGAAAGCTTTTCCTGCGGAGTTTTCGCCGCGACCCCCGTCACATCCCGGCGCTGTTCGCGCTCGTGAATCTGACGCAGGATCACTCCGAGAAGCTGGCGTACATCGAACAATCTCGCAAGGCCGGCGGCGATGCCCAGCGTCTTGAAGCGGTCACGCAGTTCGTTGACGGAGATCTTGATCCCGAGGAAGAGTTCCTCCGACGGCGTCGTGATGCCCTGAAACACCTGAGCGACCCGGTCATTGCCACGGTTCGGGAGTACGAGCGTCACATCGAGGAGAACAAACGAGCCGCCGCCGACAACATCCTCAGCCGGCTCGACCACGATGGCGGGGTCTATCTTCTGGTCGTTCACAACCTCTTTCGTCAAGCCCTGGCCAGAAAGGACTGGCAGACCGCCCAGAGCATGACCGCCCTTGCCCGCGATGCCCGCGGGGGTCAGGGCGCCGACATTGCCAAAGGCGCGTTCTATCTGGGTCGCCTGGACATGGCCCGAGGCCAATTCGATCAGGCGGTGGCCCACTTCCGCGCCGGGCTGGAACGGCGGCCGATCTATTCCCACGGATGGCGGATGCTGGGCGACGCCCTGGTCGAGGTCAAGGAGATCGAACCGGCCATCGCCGCCTATCGCAGCGCCGTGAGTCAGCGGCCGGACAGTTTGCGTGCACTGGTCAGTCTTGCCAGGGCATACGATCAGCGCGGAGAACCCCGCGACGCGCTGAACGTCCTGCGCCAGGCCTATCAATACAACTCGGACAACTACAAGGTCACCAACGTCTACCTCGATTTTGAGTTGAGGCATGGCGATGCCGAGCGTGCCCTGAACCTGCGTCGCAAGATCGCGGAAGATGAGCCGGACAACCTGCACAACCGGCGGGCGGTCGTCGCGACGCTGACGCACATGCGCCGCAGGCGCGATGCGATCGCGGAAGCAGAAACACTTGTCGCTGAAACCGGCCCCTCCACGGCGAACGACATCGTGATGTCGCGGGTCATGGCCTTGACACACGGCCCCTCCGCGGCGGCCGAGGTCCTGTTCGGAACTATCCAGGACAACAGCGAGCCGGTGAGCTCGGACGACTACCGCCGCATCGGCCGGCGGATGATGGAGCTTGGTAATGAAGCGTACGCGCTCAGTGCTTATCGCCAGGCGATCAGTTCCGAAGAGCCGAACACGCGGCCGGCCACGCGCGAGCTGGCCGACCTGCTGTCACGCAGCGACGACGGCGCGGGCGAAGCGGCAGAACTGTACAGGAAGCTGCTGGAAGAATTTCCATCCGAGGTGCGGATCGCTCGCGCCCACATCCTCAGGTTGCTGAAGATGGATCGATTCGACGAGGCCGAGACGCAGTTGAAGAAGCTCGTGGCAGCGCACGGCGAGGACCTGTCGGCGCTGATGCTGTCCGCTCAGCTTCACGCTCAACGAGGACATCTCGACGAGGCGATGGCCGCGTGCGACCGCGCCATCGAGCTGGCGCCGCGTCGTGCAAGTCTCTACGCCACCAAGGCCGGACTGGTCGCCCGTGACCCACAGCGACACGGCGAGGCGCTGAGCATCGTCGATCGCGCCATTGCGCTGGACCCGATGCTGGTCAGCGCCCGACACCTTCGTTCTCGAATCTATCGCCGCCAGGGAGATATGGACGCAGCCATCCGGGAGTACGAGCAGCTGCTCGACAAGTCACCGCGCCAGGCCAGGGCCCGCCTCGAACTGGCCGAGCTGTACGGCGCGGTGAACCAATCCCGAAAGCTCGAAACACTGCTGGCTGAATCGGCGAAGCTGTATCCATCCGACCCGGTATGGCCGCAGCGGCAGGCCGCGGCCGCCATGCGCCGCAACGACGTCGAGACAGCGCTGCGAAAGCTCGATCTGGCGTTCGAGCTCGACCCCAAACCGTGCGCCCTGTTCTCGCTGGTGTCGTTGCATCTGACCGCGGTCGAACCGGCCGATGCGCTGCAGGCTCTGGACGCGAACAGAACCCTCGTCGCATCCGAGCCGAGACTTCAGGCCCAGCGCGGCCGGGCCTTGTGGATGATGGACCGCAAGAAAGATGCCACCTCGGTGTTCGTCGAGGCGCTGCGGCAGGCCGACCGCGTCGATCAGTTTGCGAGCACGCGCGACCAGATCGTCACCATCTACGGCCTTGCGGGCACCGCCAAACTGATGTTGGCAACGTTCGGATCTTCGCCGCCGTTTATCGTGCAGGTGGCCATCGCGGAGCTGCATTTGACGGGCGGACGGTTCGACGCGGCCGTCTCCCGGCTCAGGGGTCTGAATTCACAGGTCAGCGATGTGTCGACTGAAAAGCAGATCTATTTCCAACAGACCTACGCGACGGCACTGCATCGCGCCGGAAATTCAGAGCAGGCCGAAACGGCATACCGGCAACTGCTGGCGCTAAGGCCTGACAGCGCGACCGTGCTGAACAACCTGGCGTTCCTTCTGGTGGATCAGTTGGAAAGACCCTCCGAAGCGGCTGCGGTGGCCGAACGGGCGCTGCGTCTACGGCCGAACAATCCATCGGTCATGGACGCGTTGGGCTGGTCGTTGTTCAAGACCGGTGAAGTGGACCGGAGCCGCCACATGCTGGAAGCCTGTTACCGGCTACGCCCATCGGCCGGTGTCAGCCTGCACCTTGCGGACGTCCTCGAACACCTGGGCCTGGACCAGGACGCCATCGATATCCTGATCTCCGGCAAGGCGCTTGCCGAACATTCGCGTGACGCGCTGTCTCTGCGACTGATCAACGAACGGTTGGAACGATTAGGCGGTTGAGCGTGTCACCGACATAAGTGTCAGTCTTTCAACCTGATCGGCCACAATCATTATGAAACCGCTGCCAGGATCGTATGTCCATCGATAGGCTCATGTCATCACAAGATGATAAGATAGGTAAGACATAGGATCATCTCGGCGACGTGCTCCGTGATCGCGTGGTTCACCGCCTTATAGGGTAAACACCGAAGGGAAATTCGGGAGAATTCTCTCTGAATCTCAGGGTTTCCCCGATTGACAAGTGGCGTGATAACGTCAGTATGGTGTTTGTTCTTGCGTCATAGCCCCATCTGCGGGGCAGCGGTCGAAAGAGAATTCTGTCAGGAGACACGAGACATCTCCGTCGCGACAGCGTCGAACGACAGTTCATAGAGATTCCCGCGCTATCGCCACGGGCCTGCCTGGCCCTTTTTAATGGAGGCAACCTTAAGGAAGAGAATCGCGGAGGTTGTTGGTGCCAGAGAAGGAGCCGACGGACCACAACCGTGTTGCCGACAGTGCCATTGATGACGATCGTCCGAGCAGTAGGGTAGCTATGGGGTGCGAATCGCGGTTGACGGCCCGGGATGGTGCGTAAGCAGGATCGGAAGATCCGTGCGCTCCATACCGCCGAGCCAGAGGATGAACGAGAACGCTTTATCCTTTCCGTTCGTGTGGGTGACACGACAAGTAAGTGAGACTGAGTGACGCGGTGGGGGGGGGCGCCACGCACGCGTTGTGTGAGTCGGCGTCGGCACCACGGTGTCCGCACCGAGGTGACTGTGTCGTTGACTTTGCTCCGGGAACAAACCCGTTGGAAACGATTGTTGGCGAGTCCGAGTGGGCTGCTGGGATCCGTAAGGGGATT
>CAUZBA010000232.1:0-5548 GCA_963577635.1 Phycisphaerae bacterium | reverse complement strand
GATAAAACCCCTGTTTTTGAGGCACTCACGATCACGCAGAGGACAGATTTTACAGATGAGGAACGTAACCAGTTGATACTATTCGACTTTTAACCGGACAGTAGTGAGTTGCTATTTGTTATTCTCCGTTGGCACTGCCAGGGTTGCACTTCGCCCTCCTCCCTTATCTTTGGATCATCCCCAGATCCACGACCACCTTGCCCGGCTGGTAGTAATCCACGTTCATCTTATCCGGCGTGATGAACGTGAAGACCAGGCCGTTGGGACGCAGGCTGTCGGCCAGTCGCAGGTCACCGCGGCCGGGGCCGGCGTGGGCGCCATTATGATGATGCTGAGCGTGAAAATGGTAGTGGGCCAGCGCCTTGTAAAGGTGATGAATCATTTCCTGGCTGGGGACATACTTCCACTTGTGGACGCGCGCGATCGGTTCGTAACGCTGAGCCACGAGTCGGCCATCCGCGAGATCAATGACGCCACCGTACTCCGTCGTGGGATCCTGAATGTCGGCGTCCGCCTGGGCAAACAGTTGCCTCGATATCTCTCGATCCTCGATCAGGTCGAGCATCACCTCGATCGTCACAAGGTCGGCCCACGCCAGGTCACTGCGCCAGGCCGCGAATCGCTGGGGGTGCTGCGACATCGGTGCGTCGTAAGTCGGGCCCTTGTACGTGTGTTCGGCCAGGCTCAGCCGATGTTCGATCCGCTCGATCAGCTCACGCCGCCCTCGTCGAAGGTTGTCGGATCCGGCCTGCAGCAGCACAGGCAAGTGGCGAAGCTCCAGCCGGTCGAGCCGCTCGGGCGGGATCGACGCCACCATATTGCGCGCGCTGTCCCAGAAAGAATTGCCAGCGTCTTCACGCAGATACCTCATCCAGAGAACACCCTCGCGATTGCGAGGCAGAACACGCAGTTGCTCCGCCGTCGCCTTCAAGTCGCGTACCAATGGCGATGATTCCGTCCGACCTTCGAGCAGGCCGATCAGTGTCTGCGGCTCGCTGATCCGGTTCAGCAACGCCCAGGCCGCCATCTGCTGTTTGTCGTCGTAACCGCTGTCGGCGGATGTGAAAATCTCGACGATCACCTGTTCGATCGTCTTACCTGGATTCAGCTTCTCGATGGCAGCCCGCTCGGGCCGTTCCACGTCCTTCATGCCATACGCCGTCTGGGCATACGCCCGCACCAGGGTCGGCGTGAAGTCGACCCATCCGCGCTCGATCGCAAGGTCGAACACGTACTGACGCACCTGCCAGTTCTTCAGTAGAACAATCCGGTCGGCGAGCTTAGCCTTGAACTGCGGATCGTGGATCAGCAGCTGGTCGATCGCGTATTGGCGCTGCCAGCTCGGGTATAACGGCTCCCAAAGAATGGTGTGCAGCGCCGCGATGCGCCGAGTGTCACCGCGCATCGTGCGCTCCGTCTGGTCGGCGGCATGCCGACGCTGCGAGTAGCCCGACTTTCTATCGAGCATTGCGGCGATCGGATCGTCATAGACGCGCGGAGCACATGAGGTGAAAAGCACCAACGCGACAAGGCACGGCAAGAGACGTGTGGAACGCACTAATCGCCTTCGTTCGCAAATTACTGTGGAGGCATGCAGTTTTGCGGCAGGTTTCCGTCAGGGCACAGCGCTATCGCTGCCTTTTTATAGCCGGTGCCCTTCGCGCTACCGGCCTTGGTCAGCTTGGGATAGGTTCCGGGCTTGCTCGGCACCTGCGCCATGCGCTTGCCGCCCTCAATGACCACCCAGATCTGGTTGATATCCTGGTATCGTGGGTTTTCGTCATTCTGGCTGGCTACGAACTTGCTGTATGCGTCGAGTGCCTTCTGCTTGAACAGTTCCAGATAACCGATCCTGGCACCAGCCGCTTCAACCTCCTGCAGCGTCATCCCCTCAAAGTCAGTCGAACAGCCGCCGCAGTCGAAGATGTACGCTCGGAGGCCCGCCTTCTTCTGCTGGTCTCCGTCGGAGATTGGACCATTCGGCCCATCGATCGGCGGCAGCACGTTGAGCAGGGGCCCGCCGAACACCTTGCCTTCGACCAGATCGTAATAATAGGACTTGCTGAGGGCCGTGCCGGAAAAACTGCTCTTGGTCAGATGACACATCGCGAAACCCAAAGCGCAGATGAGGAGCACCACCGTCGCCACCGTGGTGAGTGCCGAGTTCTGATTCAACCATTCTCGCGGGTTCATGAAGATTTCCCTTCAGTCAGGTGACAGTCGTTACGGTCACATCCGGTAAGCCAGCCGGGGTGTCGCCAGCTCCAACAGCCAGTCATGCATCGACGCGGCGCTGAACGAGTCCGGCATGTCGTTGCTGCCGCTGAGAAGGTTCATGAGACTGAGCTTGTAGGGTGGCTTGATGACCGTAACCTTGGGTCGGACACCCGGTTTGATACCAGCCAGCCTAATGGCCTCGGTGATCGCGAAATCCATATAACCTTCGGAATCCACAAGTTTGTTGTTGATCGCTTCCTCGGTCGAATAGATGTCGCCGCTGGCCAGATCCACGGCGGCCTGGCGGTTGACCAGTTGAGTGCGTCGTCCCTCGAACACCCTGTCCACGAAGAGGTCGTGGGCACGGTTCAACTGCTCACGGACCTTGTTTCGATCTCTGTCGGTCCAGGGCCGGGAGATGTTGTTGGCCAGATCTTTGTTCGGTGACTTCGGAGCAACGAGAAACTCCGGAGTGATTCCGATCTTCTCCAGCAGCCGGTCGACCGTAAACAGGGGCGCCATCACGCCGATGCTGCCGGTGACGGTAACCGGCTCGGCAATGATTTGATCCGCCAGGGCCGCCACGTAATAGCCGCCGCTGGCCGCCACGGTACCGAAGCTGGCGACGATCGGAATGCCCTTTGTCTTTTCGGCAGTCTTGAACATCTTCAACTCGTGCCAGATCAGGTCGCATGCGCCGATCAGACCACCTCCGGAATCCACCCGGAGAATGATCGCTTTCGGAGGATCATCCCGCAGGTGCTGAAGAGCACTGCGAACAAACCACGACGTTTTGTCGTTGATCATCCCCATCACCGGGATCACGACGATGCGCTGGTCTTCGTCACCCTCCTCATATGTTGCCTCACTGGGGCCACTGGTTACCCGTATGAAGAAGAGGCCGAGGTAAACGTTCATGACGATCGAGAACAGAAGCAGTGCCGACAGGAGACTCATGAAGAGCCGTCCCGCCAAGCTGCGGCCACGAGACGGCGGCGGTGGCGGCGGTGGCGGATACATGTAGGGCGGCGGAGGCGGCAGCGAGCCGCCCGCGTCAACCGGCGGACGCGCCGGCGCGTCCTGCGCGGACGTTGGATTGTTCGATGAGTCGTCGTTTGTTTCAGTCATATGTTCTGACCTCAGGAATTGGATCGCCAGGAGGATCCGTCACACTACACGTTACCCGATCGAACCGCCGCCGGTCAATGTTGCCGCGAAATAAATTGTAATAAGACGAAATGAGACAAGTCGATCGGCACGTCGTCCGAGCGATTGATCAGGGGGGCAAGCCCGCCTGATTCTCCACCCAATGCGTCACAACCCATACTCCTTCCAACGGCGGTCAACGAGCGCCACGGTATCGGAATCCATCGTGATCAGTGCCGGCCAGTCTCGTATCAAGTGGCCGCCAACCTCTTCACCCTTGATCTTTCGCGTCGCATCGATTCCGATCTTGTGACCCGCACCGAGGCGCGGCGCCGCGTGGTCGAGAATATCCAGCGGGCCGTTGACGATCTCGATGTCCCGGCCGGGATCGACATTGGCGCACATGTGAAAGAGCACCTGCTCATGGTCGTGAACGTTCACGTCGTGATCCACCACGATGATGAACTTGGTCCACGCCATCTGCCCGGCGCCCCAGATCGCGTGCATGACCCGTCGGGCCTGCAACGGGTATTCCTTTCTGATCTGCACGAACGCGCAATTGTGGAAAGCGCCAAACATCGGAAGGTCATAATCGATAATGTCAGGGATGATCGTGCGCAAAAGAGGCAGGAAGATTCGCTCCGTGGCCTTGCCCATGTAGTAATCTTCCTGAGGCGGCAATCCGACGATCGTCGTCGGGTAGATCGGGTCGCGGCGATGCGTGATCGCAGTCACCTCGAACACCGGATAGCGGTCGGGCAGGCTGTAGTACCCCGTGTGATCGCCGAACGGTCCCTCGAACACGGCCCCGGGCCCGATACCGCCCGCGCCGCCGTCGCCATCCGGGTCACGGCGCGGGTCGTAGCCGGGGAAACCCGCGTCCGTGGAAACGAATCCCTCGATGACGATCTCCGCGTTGGCCGGCACGTGCAGGTCGACGCCGGGCGTGACGCAAGGCACCAGGGCGATGCCGTCATTATTGAGAAAACCTGCTAACAGCAATTCGGAAACCCCCGGCGGCAATGGGGCCGTGGCACAATAGGGCAGCACGCTTTGGCCTCCGAGCACCGCGGCGCAAGGCATCGGCAGGCCCCGCTGCTTCCAGGCCCGCCAGTGGCGGGCGCCGTCGTGGTGCATGTGCCAGTGCATGGCCGTGTGACATTCGTCGATCACCTGCAGCCGATACATCCCGACGTTGCGGCTCGGCCGCGGCGCATCTGCCGGCGCGCCCGCGTCATCGGGATGAATCGTGTAGATGCCCGCCATGGTGATGTAGCGCCCCTGGCCGCCGCCTTCGGGCGGATCCACGGGAAAGCCCACGCGGCGGGGGTCGCCGTCGAGCGGCCAGCACTTGACGATCGGCAACTCGAAGAGATTGACCTTGCCGGCCGCGGCTGCGGACGACGGTCCGTCCATGCGCCGCTTCACGACTTGCTGGCAGATCCCGTCGTCGACGACCTTCGGTGGGTACGACGCCATCTTGACCAGTTCCGGGATCTTCTTGATCTTCTGCCACCAGCCCGCGGGCGGCTGCGGATTCACGAGCTTCGCAAGGCGCTGGGCCAGGGATTCGAAACCACCGTCGGTGCAGCCCAGGGCCATCTGCATGCGTCGATAGCTACCGTAGGCGTTGATCAGAACCGGAAATTTTGATCCCTCGACGTTCTCGAAGAGAAGTGCCTTCCCCCCCCCACCGTGATGCCGCGGGTCCGTGACCCGGGCGTCGTCGCTGGACGAGGGCGCCTTGGATTTGCTGACCCGGTCGGCCACCTCAGCGATCTCGAGGATCGGCGACACGGGCGCCTTGACGCGGTGAAGTTCGCCGGCCGCATCCAGTGCATCGACGAAATCGCGGAGGGTGGGGTACATGGACGAGGTTCTGCCTGACGGGTCAGCCGTCGGCCAAAGACCGAGCGAAGCGTTCGCTGGCAAGGAGGCCGAAGCAGGCGATGCCGCTGAGTATCGGCGATGCAGGCCGACGCCGCCAGCGGGCGCTGCAGCCGGTCGACGCCAGGCAGATCCGTTAGACAGAGCCTGTTGGCCATTGATTATTTGAGTTGTCACGGGCATGAATGACGATAATGCCTTCTATGGCAAGATTACCACGCAAGGATGCGGAGCATCGTCGCATGCGTGCAGCGGCGCTTCTGGACCAAGGATGGTCTCAGATCGAAGTGGCCGAGAA
>CAUZBA010000231.1:0-5552 GCA_963577635.1 Phycisphaerae bacterium | reverse complement strand
ATCCGATTCGCGCAGCAGGTCTGCCATGACAAAGGGACCTTGCCCTTTCAGAGCCCGGCCCACGACGCTGCCGAAACCCATCTGGCGTAGACCGTTCGCGTAGTGCTTCAACGAGTGACCAAAGTGCGTGCCCAGCGGATCGAACACCCACGCATCACCGCTTCGGGTGATCGAACCGGGAACGTCAAGCACCACGCTGAACCGGTGATCGGACGGCGATCCGTCGCGGCCTGGGTCCGGCACGACGCAACGTTGTGAAACATCGGCCGCCTCAATGATGCCGGCCACGTCGTTTCCGGTGAACACGAACTCATCGTTCCTGTTGATGATCGAGAGCATGTTTACCCGACCGTCAACCGGCAATGTCGTGGTGGGTCCTAGGTTGATGATGAAACACGACTGTCTGGCGGCGTCGCGGACGGAACTTCCGATGCCCAGTTCCGAAAGCAAAACGTCGAGACACCTGACCACCTGGTGGGCCACAATGCACCCGACGCTCGCCCCCACCAGCGCCAATCCGCTCAAGTTGCGAATGATCACATCGTCGCCAAGGGCGTGTGCCCGCAGTCTGCCGTTGCGCCTTTCGATCGTTCCGTTCGGATTCAATTCCGCGTCGGCGATCATGTCCGCAAAGATGCGATCGGCGGCCATCGCGCAGACCGGATGAATGAACTGAGGATCCAGGATTGACTGGGTACGCAATGCCGGGGTTTCTTCTTCGCTGGTCACCATGTCATAAGCCACGGCGACCACCTGCACCTCCGGATCGTCCGGATACCCGGGCACCATTCGGCTGCCCACCAGGTACACCTACGCCGACATCACTTCGCGGGCGTTGTCCATTGCCTGTTCCGGCGTCAGGTGAGCCAGTCGTTCATTTCTCTCGGCGAACGCGCGCCCCGTCGCAAACACGATCACGCGGCGATTGCGATGGTCGATCTGCTTCGGAACAAGCCGTCTGCGGGCAAGGTCGCATCCGTAGAAGTCGCTTTCCCCTCCGACGCGCTTGTGTTGATCACGTTTCCACGCGAATTCAAGGGTTCCGGAATCGTCTCGCGCGAAACCGTACTGGTCGGCGGCGAACTCGGCATAGGCGCGCATGCCGGCCTCCTTGCGTCTGACGATCTGGTCCCAGAGATGGTGACGCGCCCGCTCGAGATGCTCGATCCGCTCATCGGCAAGCGACCCGCTGGCGCCGACCGTTTTGATGGCCTCAGCCAGCAACCGGTTGTATTCCGCATCGGGCGCGATGGTCCCCAGCGGCATATCCGTCGTCTTGAGGACGACTTGGAAATTCGGTCCAGTCAGGACTGTTTCCCCTAATTGCGCTTATACCCTGGCGGCGCGTCCCATTCGCCTTCAGTCTCAGAGGCAACCAGATTCTTCTCCGGGTGCTTTGTACCGGGAGCCCAACCCACGTTAGAGATCTGGGGAGGGTCATCGGCCCAGCGGTAGCCCGGCAGCGGTACCCAGTGGCCCTCCTGCTCGGCGGCGATGACTTTGTATTTCGGGTGCAGCGACCCCGGCGTCCAGACAGCATCATCAGCGAGTTCGTCGTTTGCGGACATCGTTGTTCCTTGTCAAAGAAATCGACTCTCAATTCGATGCGGTCGAAGACCTGTCGGCCGGCCGCACCCAATATAGTTCGGTTGTGCCGGGCGGTCTAGAGCGTTTTTATTCATGACGTAGCGTTTTGAGCGTCGGCGAAGCAAGCCTGGCACGGAGGGCGAAGCAGGCGACCCCGCAGTGGGTCGGCGATGCAGCACGACAAAGTCAGGCGCGGCTGCAGCCAGCTCAGGACGCTACGTCATGGATGAAACCGGTCTAAACCGCCGGAAGTGATATTGCCCACTAAACTGCGGCGTTGCGGCCGAGAAGCCTCAATGCTTAAAACAGGGACCGTCTGGTTACCGGGCGCCCGTCTCCCTGGGTCTGCTCGACCTCTTCGACCTCTTCGACGTCTTGAACGTCCGGTTCTTCCGGCGCCTGCGGTTCGCAAAGACCGAAAATAAACTCGATGTTGTCGGCGACAGCGTCACTGAGGGTGTCTCCAGTCAGTGGATCCTTGACCGCGTCGCGCAGCTGGGGCGTATCGATCTTCAACACGTAGCTCGCCGCTGCCATCGGCCGCGGCGTCGAGTGGTCCGAATCAGTGAGGCCGGGCTGCGGCGCGGCATCGACGGCAGCAGCGTACCCGGGATCTTCGATCGCGATGCAGCCGTCATCCGGAGTCTCGACGGCGGTGATGCACTGGACGGCAAGGGGTTGCTCATCATCGGCGATCGTCACCTGATCGGTCGACGGTTCGACAAACCAGACAGGATTGCTCACGGACTCACTCGTCTGATCGTCGGCCAGCGGCGCCGGAAGATCCGCGTCGAACGCGACATGCACCGCGACGCGGGCCCATGGCCCAGGGCCGGTGTCGTCAACTGCCGCTGGTTCGATCACCGACGTGGACACGGGCGTTTCGGGCAATGGGCCCTCAATGGGCTGCGCGCGTCCTGAGTCGATTCCCGCCAATTCGCAATCCACGACGGCCCGGGGTGATTCGGTGGTCGGCGCAGACGCCTCCACTGCCAGGTCCTCGAGTCCCAACTGCGGAATGATTACGGGAACGTCACCGACCGGAGCCCATTGATCGTCGGCAACCGATTCGGGAAACGCCAAATTAGTGTCACCGAGTATCGCGACACGCACCGCGGCGCCCGGGCCATCCTCACTGACCATGTCGTCGACTACCGTGGCATCGATCGCCGACATGGACTCGAGCGTTCTGAGTGATGGGTCGACGATGGGTTGCGCGAGCCCTGAGCGTGGACCGGCAAACTCACCATCCACGACCGGTTGCCGTGGTTCGGCTGGCGGCGCGGACAGCTCTAAGGCCAGATCCTCCGGTCCCAACTGCGCTATGGTCACGGATTCATTGACGACCCATGTTGATTGATCGTCGGCCACCGGATCGGGATATGCTAAATCCGCGACCCCCAATATCGCGACTCGCGAATCGTTCGATTCCGCGACGTGATCCCAGGCCGTCGGTTCGTATCCTGTCTCGCTGGCGGCCGCCAACGCATGGCCGCTGTCGTGGACCGCGACTGGCGCGGGATCGACCTGGCCAGGGTCAACGAAAGTGACGAGGCAGTGCGTGTCCAGACTCGGCGACTCGACGGACGGCATGAACCTGGCCGGCGGATCCTCGCCACGCACGGGAACATCGGCTGAAGGGCTGGTCTGGGGTTCGAACATCGGCGTGAAGTCCGTGTCAACCGGACTGCAGCCATTGGACGGCTCGAATGTTGCCACGCAAGTCCCCGCGGCGTCGCGAGCAGGATCTTCGATCGGCACACGGCCGTGGTCGGTGACGGTACGGCCGAAATCCACGATCGCCGCAACGCGAATCGGGCCGGCCTCCGCCCTATCGACGACCGCAACGGCTCGGGGTGTTGATTCGACGAACCGGAGGGGATCATCGATGGCCGCGCTGGCCTGGTCTTCGGACACAGACGGCGGCAATCCCGACACGCCGGCGGCCCACTCAACGCTGCGCGTCACGGTCGTGTCGATCGGATCGCTGCTGCAGGTCGGATCGGCTATTGAAATGCAGGCCACCTCTAATTCAGATACGCGATCTTCAACAGGCACCTGGCCGGGGTCTGCACGGACGGCGTCGACAACGGCGCGCGGCCATCGTGATCGACCGGGACCCCGAATCACGCTGCGAGCGGGAGCCGTGTCCCTTGAATGGCCGTTCACCTTGAATTCGGTTGCTGCGACATACACGGCTGGCACGACGGGTGTCGAATCCGCGATCGGATAGCGCCCGGGATCGAATGCGTATGGATCGTCGTCATACACCGGTTCGATCGTGTCCCATGCGATCGATTGTTCCAATGAACGGTCATACGCACAGCGCCTCGTGCTGTCCTTCAGCACCGAGTACGCTTCGTGAATCGCCATGAAGCGCCGGCCGGCACCCTCGTCCCGGCTTGAATCAGGATGAAATCTGCGGGCAAGCTTTCGGTAGGCGTCTCGGATCGTTTCCGTCGACACATCACGAGAGACACCCAGCGTCGCGTAGGGGTCTGCGCGTGGCATCTCGAGTTCGGCAGCCGCCATCGCGTTTCCGGCGCCGTCGCTGTAAACGGCCCATGTCAGAAGTTGCACAACGTCCTTGCGGTCGGTGTCAGAGAATTTCGTGCCGAACTCGAAATGACCGTCCTCGGTACGCCGAATCCAGATGATCCAGGACGAAAGCCGAAGCTCCCCTTTTCCGCAACGAATGGCGAATTCGAGTTCGTGTCCAATGGCTACCGGCGGCGTGCTCGCGCACGCCACACTCATGCCCCCCGACGACAGGTTCACCAGCGGACCAAGGGCGCACGACAGTCGGGCGACCGGTTCAACACGCTTTTCCCGGCGACGTTCCGGACCCTTTCGCGCGCGGCAGCGCACCGGGCCAAGTCGCTCGTGGCGACGCTCCTGATCACGTCGGAAATGAACAGCCTGTTTGAGTTTTCTCCACTCCATTGATTTGTCTCTGCTCCATTAACGAAACTGTCAAGTGAGGCGCCCCGCGACTCTCCGGCAGACCAAAGTCAGGGCGGGATTGCCTCAGCCCCAATGATCGAATGGTACCCATTCGACTCCCGGCTGCAAGAGGAAATATGATAAATGCGGGTGCGACATCCCCCACCCCTTGGATTCTGGCATGAAATCGGCGATATTGCCGTTTGTCGGGCATTCAATCGGCCCCTCGAACCGCCCGAACCATCCGGTCATTGAGCACTATAACCATGATCTTCGAAAGAACATTCGTCCTGGTCGGGCACTGCTGGGCCGATCGCAGCGCCCTGAAATCGACGATCGCGCGTACCGTGCCTGACGCCACGATCGTGCGGGCGAACAGCACCGCCGCGCTTGACAAAGTTTTGACCGTCGACCGCGAAGGCGCCGTCCTGATGGTCAACCGAGTCCTGGATGGACGGTTTGCCACAGACAGTGGCGTGGAGTTGATACGGCAGCTTGCCAGGGGCGACGCCGCGCCGGCGATGCTGCTGATATCCGATTACCCGGAGGCACAAACCGAGGCGGAAGTGGCCGGGGCGCTTCGGGGTTTCGGCAAGTCGCAGCTGCACGAAGCGCAGACCGCGGACAAGATCACCGGCTCGGCCCGGTAGGATGCGTTCACCATCGCTGCAACTGCTAGCCCGCATTTCTCACCAGTTTTACCGCCCAGCGGGCGGCTTCATTCGCTGGCTTCGTCCTCCGTCCGATCCGTCCTCGACGTAGTCTACAGCTACGCCTGCGGAGGATCGCGTGTGCGTCCTCGCTAGCGAACGAACCTGCCGCGCTGGTGTGCGCGATGTCACCGGCCGAGTATTGAAGACCCCGCCTCAAGTACTAACACCGCCGAATTTTACATCACCGAGCGGCAACACTCGTGAGAAATACGATCTAGCAGGACGCTGCAAAAAGCGCTTGTGCAGTCATGATTGTGGATTCTGGCTAGGTCGGCAGAGGATTTCCGCGGCGTCCAATCGATGTTGTGG
>CAUZBA010000230.1:0-5563 GCA_963577635.1 Phycisphaerae bacterium | reverse complement strand
TTGGCCATGGTCCTTGCCCTTTCCTGAATGCGTCCATGCCGAATTCACTAACATTCGACATGGACTCGTTTCAGGGGGCAAGGTCACTCGCTGGCCGCCAACCTCACGATGCCAACGGGTCATGACCGTCACGGCCGTCATGGTCGTCGAGGCTGTCTTGGCCTGCCGTTCAGACCGTCTCCATGGAAGCGAGCGGGAGAATTACGACTGATGTGGCTTGCCGAACACTTGCCCACGGGGCCAGGCGAACGCTGCTGCGAACGTGGGAGCGTTAGAAAAACTGTCATGATGATAGTTGACAAGTGGCAACCATAAGGGTATGATTCCAAGCATGGTCAGAATCCTTGAGATCATCCGTCGAGCTGTCAGAGACAGCGACAAGAGTCAGTATCGGATCGCGCAGGACACCGGACTGTCGAAGAGTCAGTTATCCCGGCTGATGAGTGGCGAGCGGGGCTTGAGCATCGAAACGATCGAACGCTTGGCCAAGTATCTCAACCTGGAAATCATCGTCCGGCCCAAGCAACGTCGAAAGCGAGGATGAACAATGGCAACCGTTTACAAGCGCGGCGGAAAGCGCAATCGGGACGGCTGGTACTACGTCGGATACCGCGACCATGATGGCCGGCGGGTGACGAAGTGCGCCCAGACTACCGACAAGGCGACGGCTAAGCGGATCGCACGAAAACTGGAGGCGGACGCGGCGCTGAGGCGCGAGGGTGTGATTGATCCACGGGCTGACGGATACAAAGATCACGCTGCCCGCCCCATGTTGCACCATCTGGAAGGCGTCGAGCGTAAGCGACCCGACGGCAACGTCGTGCGAGTCTTTATCGGATACCGCCACGCACTGTCTGACAAGGGCAACACTGCCGAGTATGTGGCCAAGACGATCTATCGCTGCCGTCGGATCATCGATATCACCAAGGTTGGCGGTGTCAATGATCTGACACCGGCCGCCGTACAGGCCGCCTTGGCGGACATTCGACGCGGTGACAAGGAGAACAGGCCGTCTTCTCTGCGCACGTGCAACGGATATCTCCGTGCAATCAAAGGGTTTTCCAAGTGGCTGGTCCGTGACGGGCGAATCATGGCGGATGGTCTGGCCCACCTGAAACAGTTCAACGAATCAACGGATCGGCGCCACGAGCGACGGGCATTGAGCGATGACGAATTGGGACGGCTCATCGAGGCCGCAGAGAACGGGCGGACGGCTTGGGGCATGACCGGCCCGGATCGGGCGATGCTCTACCGCGTCGCGGTCGGGACGGGCCTCAGAGCGTCGGAGTTGTTCAGCCTCACTCGTCGCAGCTTTGATCTCGCCGCCGACGAAGCGACGGTGACGGTGCACGCGGCCTACAGCAAGCATCGCCGGGACGACGTGCAGCCCATACGGGGCGATCTGGCCGTTCTGCTGGGTCCGTGGTTGAAAGAGAGGCCGAAGGCCGGACCTTCCTTCGGCACGTCAGATAAGGCCAAGACGGCAAACATGATCCGCCTGGACCTGGAAGCGGCCCGAAAGAAATGGATCGACGACGCGGCCGAAGACGCCCAGCGTTCGACTCGTGAGCGTTCGACGTTTTTACAGTACCGCGACGATGCTGGTCGCTGCGCCGACTTTCACGCATTGCGTCACACGTACATCACGCGGCTGGTCAACAGCGGGGCGAGTGTGAAGGTGGCGCAGGACCTCGCAAGACACAGCGATCCGAAGCTGACCATCGGCCGGTACGCTCACACACGGATCCATGACCTGCGCCAAGCCCTGGACAACCTGCCGAACATGGGAGCGCCCGCCCGCGACGCAGAGACGGCTGCCACGGCGGCAACCGGTACCGAGGACGCACGGCCGGACGATGCGTCGGCAAGCGCACAGCGCCAGGTGCAGCGCCCGCAGCGCGATCGGGGACGAGAGGGTGCGAAGCGATACGATGCGGACGACGACGCACGGGACGACGCCGACGCGCGCAACTCATTGCGACTTGCGGCAGATAGCGACGAAGTGCGAGACGATGCGACCGATCGCGAGCAATGCCGGCGGGAGGACTCGAACCTCCAACCTAGGGCTTATGAATCCCTCGCTCTAACCACTTGAGCTACGCCGGCGGTGGGGCTCGTTCTAGAGCGTTTTCGATCCAATCGTAGCGTCTTGAGTGTCGGCGAAACAAGTCTGGCGCGGAGGGCGAAGCAGGCGACCCCGCAGTGGGTCGGCGATGCAGCACGACAAAGCCAGGCGCAGTTGCAGCCAGCTCAGGTCGCTACGATTGGATTGAAACCGCTCTAACACATCGGTTGACGGGTTTCATGAGCGATCCGGCGGGGATCCGATTCTCCTCTGTGCGGGCGTGACTACTCAACCCTGGTCGCAAGTGGTGCGGTTCGCACCACTTACCCAGGTGGTGGGACCCGCACGGGCTTCGACGCGGTGGATTCACGCCGGACGTTGCGGCCGCCCGATATCAGGAGATGGTTGCCGCCGCGAGAGGCCCCTGATGCGCTTCCATCCTGAACCCGATTCCTCGTGCTGCCCCTTCATCGATCGCGACGATTCCCGCTGCGCTTCGAAATTCAAACTTGGCCGGCTCCACAACGCGTTCGGCATCTGCATGAACGAGTATCAGAGGTGCGCGACCTACCACCAGATTCTTCGTGAGTCCGAAGCTAGACACACCATCCCGATCGCGATCAACGGGCGTGTCACGGCGGTCAGCCACTTCCGCAGACTTCGAGCAACCGGTACGTGATTTTCTAGATTACTGCCGGATCGAATGCGGGTTCGCCCGAGCCACGCTTGACGCTTATGCCTCGGACCTTGCGGATCTTTTCGCCTGGATGGACCGACATCGCCATCGCAAGTGGCGTGACCTCTGCCTGCCCGTAATCAGCGAACATCTGCGCCACCTCGATGGCCGTGGCCTGGCAGTCAGCACGATTGCCAGGCACATGGCCACCATCCGCGTGTTTTGCCGATTCCTCGAATCCACCGGTCAAACGGCGCGAAACGCGGCTGAATTACTTTCCCAGCCCGCGGCGTCGCACAGCCTCCCCGGCGTGCTGCGGCCGGACCAGGTTCGCGCCCTCCTGGCCGCGCCGCGGGAGGAGAGCTTGCTCTATCTGCGCGACGTGGCCATGTTGGAACTGCTGTACGCCAGCGGACTGCGCGCCAGCGAAGTGGCGACGCTGACGGTGGATCGACTCCACACGGGCCTTTCCGTCGTACGCGTTCTGGGCAAAGGCGGGCGCGAAAGGATCGTTCCCGTTGGCAAGCCGGCTCGCGGCGCCGTGCAGCGATACCTTGACGAACTGAGACCGAAGCTGCTGCGCCGCGATCATCCCACGGACCATCTTCTGCTGTCCCACACCGGCCGGCCGATCACGCGCGTCGTGGTGTGGCAGGTCGTCACGAAACATGCGCAATCCGTCGCCCTTCACGACGTGCATCCGCACACGCTGCGCCACTCGTTTGCCACCCACCTGCTCGCCGGCGGGGCGGACCTACGCGTGGTCCAGGAACTGCTCGGTCATTCGAACATCCGCACGACGCAGGTCTACACGCACGTGGATGCGGCGAGGCTGAAAAAGGTGATCGAGAAGTATCATCCACGCGGATAAATCCGGCCAGACAGCGATGAAGGGACGGCAGGGGAAGCGACGTAGCGACGTAGCGACGAAGGGGTTCGTGGCACGCGCCTGATGTGGTGCGCGCGGCGCAGGGGTTGTTCGACCCCGCGGCTTTATAGAATCTAACGGTCGTCAGGTAGAACCGGCGCTGGGCCCCGCTATCCTTCGTCGCTTTCCGCAGCGGCTCCTCAACATTGTCCCTATCCAACATGCAATGCAACATCGACTCGAAAGGTAGGGCATTACGGCTCACGAGCGGAATCGTGTTGTCGTGCTGCGGCGCGATTCTGCTTGCGCTCGCGGTAGCCGGGATCCGGACATCGATATGGGTGTGGACGTCAGCCCTGCTGCTGATGGCCCTCGGTGCGTTTCAGATTTTCGAAGGCTGGAAGGGCTGGTGCATCCTGCGCGCGATGGGATTCAAGACGAGGGTGTGATTGCCCTTCGCCCACGGCGTGCGACGAAGTACTTCGTCGCAGAAATCTAGAATCGCGTACGGGACACGGGGTTCAACGAGTCCAACCATTGAACATCAATTGACGATCGTCAAGCAGAATCGGCGCTCAATTAACAACCCTTCGTCGCTTCGTCGCTCCGTCGCTATTCTTCTTCCGCCACGCGCACGAGTTGACTTTGAATGTGCTCATCGACGACGGAGGTGAACCTGAGATTCTCTGAATTCGCCGAGATCTGAATTCGAAAGCTCTCGACGGAGTTGCGGCCGATCACTTCGTGCCGCTGGGTGTCGAATATGATCTGTGCCGTGGACTGCCCCTCGGTCATCTGAATGTCGATACGGCCGCCACCAAGCTTCTCCTCGTCAGGTTCGAAACCCAGGTCGGTTCGGGCATTAACGGTCACGATGGGGATTCCGGCGATCTGCTCGACGGAAGTCAATTGATAATCCATCGGCTCGTGGATCTTGCCGTAGTCGCGCGACCACGTGTTCGACGACTGCCACGTCGCATCGAGTTCGAGAGCGGATTGAATACCTGGGATCGTGGCCAGCGTGCTCGCCTGCTCGAGAAACATCTCGTCTTCGACCGGCCCGCCGGCGTTCTGAGCCTGCTCGATTGCCGCGCGAATGGCGTCGACACCGCTGATGCTCAGCACGGTCCCGTCGGCGCCGACCTCACACCGCAGAGGCTTGGCGACAAAAGCGGCGATCCGCCGGGCGAGGCCATCGTCGTCATCGCCTTGTTCGCGGCTGTCAATCACGTTCGGATCGTTGTCACCGTGGACTATTGTGAGCGTCAGCCACTGCAGCGTCATGACGCAGGACGCCGAGCCGTCCGCGTTCACCTGTTCGACCGTCCAGAGCACCCGCCCCTCCGAATCCATCGTGCGCCGCACCGCGATCTCGCCCCTCGGCCCCGTGGCGACCGTGTTGGTGGTTCGCTTGCCGCGAAAATCGTATTGGCTGGTCCGCCCCTCTTCGAACTTCGGGCGCAGTTCGTGCGTCGCACCGGCCTTGGCGGGCTTGGGTTCCGTGTCTTGCGCGGTCGAGTTCGGCGACGCCGCGACCACGCAGGCGCAGGCAAGCAGGGCGATGACTGGGGGAAAGGCACGGAGGCACGGAGGCACGGAGGCATGAAGGATTGTGGCTCGGAGCCCGTTTCGCATTGCTTTCACTTTCTTTCGATTCCATCGCGATTGATCATATGGATATCAGCATGATAAGCATCAATGACGACCGCAGCCAGACGAGGCCGGCGCAGAACAACGAGAATCCGAATGCCACCTTTTCAATTCATTGCCGCCAGAACTCACACCCCGGGCTCCAATTCATCAACTGCGTGCACTTTACCTGCGTGATCAGCCATTTGCCATCAGGTCGTTCGCGGCGCCACTGAAGGTGCCAGGCGCTTCGGATCGGAGCGGACCCCACGTCGCCGCCATCCTGAAGCGTCGAGCGCAGCTTCATCCAGGACGCTCTGCGAAC
>CAUZBA010000229.1:0-5570 GCA_963577635.1 Phycisphaerae bacterium | reverse complement strand
TCATCCTCGACATGGACAGTTCGGTCAGCGAGACCTACGGCGATCAGGAACGTATAGCGTACAACGGCCACTTCGCGTGCGAGTGCTACCACCCGCTGTTCCTGTTCAACTAGGATGGCGATGTCGAGTACGCAAAGCTGCGTCCGGGTAACGTGGCCAGCCCCGGCGGCGTAGCCGGGCAGAGTTCAAATGGGAAATGTCAGCTTTAGGAACAATCGGCCATGACCAGATGCTATACCTCGCTCAATACCCGTCTCAGGACGCGCAGATTGCGGGCACCGCGGCGAGCGAACGTCAGTGCGACCGGCAGGGCAACCTTGATCGCGTTCGCCCTGGCCGTGGCCGCGTCGCCTGTATCGAGCGATGAAATCACCGAACCCAGGCGGCCGCGCGTAACCCTGATGAACGACGACAGCGTGCTGTTCTGGACATACTGCTCCGAGAATCCGACCGCCAACGATCTGCTGAAGATGCTGGACGAATTCGACAACGGCGTCATCGATGCGCTGACACAAAACGTCCACGACAGGTGGCAGGCCTACTACGACAGCAAGGTCGTGGAGATCGCCGGCGACCTGACGCCCGAGGCGGTCAAACCGTGGGAAGAATCGCACTACTGGCACTGGTTCAGCGCCCTGCACCAGCTCATCGCCCGCGGCGACGACCCCCCGAAGGTGCTGGCCGGTGGAGCCCGCGAGCGCGGGATGCTGTTTCTTCCCTCCTTTCGTCTCAACGACAGGCACAGCGCCCGCATCTACGAGGGCCACAACGGCAGCTTTCGGCGGGACAACCCGCAATGGAAACTCGGCGAGGCCGCCAACTCGGGGATGAACTACGGCGTCCCCGAAGTGCGCGAACACATTCTGAAAGTTGTCGCGGAACTCGCCCAGCGCTACGACATCGACGGCATCGATCTGGACATGATGCGTTGGCCTCACTTTTTCAAGAAGGATGAGGTGAAGGCCAACACACCCGTAATGACCGAGTTCGTGCGGCAGATCCGATCGATCCTGGACAAAGCAGGCAAATCGAAGGGCCGGCGCCTACTGCTCAGCGTCCGCGTTCCATTGAAGATCGGCGAAGGCAAGGTCATCAACGCCAGCGAACTGAGCCCAGACCTCGAATGCCTGGGCGTGGGCCTGGACGTGGGCACCTGGATCGACGAAGGGCTCATCGACATGGTCTGCCCGATGAACTTCTTCTTCACGGCCTGGGAGCAGATGATCGTCAACATGGCCGAGTGGCGCCAACTCACGGACGACAACGACTGCGGCCTGTATCCGACGATCCACGCCTACGCCGCCGACAAGTACACGCCGCCCTACATCTCCGCGGAGAGCTATCGCGGCGCCGCCCACAGCTATTACCTGCACGGCGCGGACGGGATCGCGCTCTACAACTTTCACGACCAGATCGACAACGTCAAAGGTCTGAACGACCCCGCGGCCTTGGCATCAATGTCCCGCCGCTACCACTGCCGCCTGGGCATCGAATTGGGCGTGGGCCCCGTGAACGCCGCAGGCAAGCACAAGGACAGGAGGCTGGCCGCCGACTTCTTCCTGCCCGAAGACCCGCAGGCGGCGAATGTCAAGGCCACGCTCGAGTTCGCCGGGCGAGACCTTACGACAAAACACGAGATCGCCATCGATGTGAACGGGACGCCGATCGCTTCGGACTCGATCAAATTCGAAAAGCTGAGGGTCGGCGGCAAGCCAGGATCTCCGAACAGGAAATACGGCAACCTGGTGTCGTTCCCGCTGGCGGGCACAGCCGCATCCAAAGGCAAGAATGTCCTGGGCATCAGGCTGATCAAGAGCAACCCGGAACTTCCTTTCATCCGCGCCGCCAAATACGGTCCCGTGTGGGGCGGCTTCAAGGTTTCCGAGGTGGAGGCGTTTTTCGAGCCGCGGTAGCGGATCACCGTGCCGAAAACCCGGAATCCGACACGGACTCGGTTCGGGGGGCAAGGTCAATCTAATCTAGACTAATGCGAATGAAGTCGCGTCTGGCAATGACCGGATCGGCGTTCGCGGTGGCACTGCTCGTGCTCGTGGTGACCCTCGTGATCGGGCGTGAACCGCGCGTCGAGCAGGCCGAGACGGTGATCGAACCGATCCCGGCGACGCACCACAAGACACCACTTCCCGATTCCGGGTCCCCGATCAAGTCCATCACGGAGGTCATTCAATTCAAGCAGAGGACCGAACGCGGGGAGATCATCTCGGTCCGGGCCGATACCTACGAGCCGCTGGCCAACGGGATGTTCGACACCGAGCAGCCCCGCATCGGCCTCATGCTGACGGACCAGCGGCTGATCGAACTGCGCGCCGATCACGCGCGGCTGCTGGCCCCGGACCATCAGCCGCGAAGTGGCACGTTCGACGGCAACGTCATGCTCCTGCTCGCCGAAAGCGGCGACGGCCGTTCGGAACTGTTCACCGCCGATCCGGACCTGGCCGCCATGCGGTGCTTCATCGATGGTCAGGTTCACTTCGACCGTGAGTTGGGCAGTGTCAAGACCGATTCGTTCGTGCACCTGACGACGCCGCGCGTCGAAGCGACAGGATGGGGGCTGCGCGTCAGCTACAACATGGCCGACAACGTGCTGAACAAGCTGGCCGGAATGCGCAACGGTATGCTGCGCTTTCGCCCGCGGGCCGAACCTGATGCGACCGCCGAATCTTCAGAAGATGCAGAACCTGCCGACGGCGGCACCCCCGAACCGTCGCGGCCCACCGACGCCGCGCCGGCTCAGTACTACCGGGCGACCTTTCACGACCGGGTGGTCATACGCAACCGGTTCGCCTCGATCGAAGCCGACGAACTCCAGATCGTCTTCCGGTACCAGGGCGGCGGGAAGAACGGGGCTGTACTCGACAGCCTCGGCGCGGCGATAGACCGGCGGGTGGGGAAAAGAGGACGCACCTCTTTTGTGCTAAGCACCCGTCGGGCCGTTCCGGGAACAGAGGCGCGTCCCCTTTTTCCCATCGCACAGACGGTGCTGATGCAAATGGTGGCGGCGACGCTCGCATCGCAAGACCTTGACGTGCCGTTGCACCAGGGCGTTCGGCAGCGTTCGATCATGGCCGCGGGGCTGGACCTCGACGAGACGATGATCACGTGGCATGGAGTGCTGACCGTGGTACCTGCCGATCAGCCGCAGTCCGTAGCCGACCGCCTTGCAGGATCCGACGACGCCCTCATCACGCTGCACGGCCGGCCCGTCCACGTCAGAACCCCCAAGCAGCAGGCCGTCACCGCGGCGAGAATCGATTACCTGGTCAGCAGCGGGCGATTGCGGGTCACCGGAGCGCCCGATGGGCCGCTGCTGCTCGAATCGCCCGACATGGGCGTGGCCGTCCGCGCCGCGAGCCTGGAGATCAATCAGAGCGAGGGCACCGGCTCCATCAACGGGCCCGCGTCGCTGCGTGCCCTCGACGAGCCGGGGCCGGCCCACTCGCTCCAGACCGAGAGTCCATGGGCGCGTTGGGACTCGCGCATGCCGCCACGAACGGTGGTCAAGTGGGCCGACCGCCTTCAATTGAGCTTCTACAAGGGACCCTCACGGGAAGACTCATCCGACGTCAAATCTCAGATCACCGGACTGCGGCGTGCGATCTTCACCGGCAACGTACAGATCGACAGCCCCGGATTTGCCATGCAGACCGACCGGCTCCAGATCGGTCTGGACAAGCCGGCCGAGGACGACAAGCAGAACGTCAACGAGATTCTCGCCGAGGGTCGCGTGTCGGTGCAGGCGACGGTCGAAGACGCAGGGGATTCGGCTCAGGTCCAGTCCGATCGGCTTGAGGTGACACTGCAGCGCCAGGACGACGGCACCGTGCAGCCGATGCAGTTGATCGCTTCGAGCAAGCACGCCCCGGTGACCGCGAGTTCCGGCGCCGGCCACCTGTCCGCCGGGCGTGTGGAGGTGTCGCTGCACCGCGTTGATCCCGAGGACGACTCGGGCGTCGAATCCGACAACGAGGTGCCAGCGGGTGCCCTGTTCACAACACGGAGAAAGGTCGCGATCGATGACCGACCCGCGCCCCCCGCGTCGATCGACATCGCCGCGGCGCCGCTGTTCGCGGATGGTCCGGTCCTGGAGCAGCAAGACTCGGAGCCGGCGTATGAACCGTCCCCCAGCGCCCGGACGCCGTCCGGTCGCCGTCGCAAGGCGTCCGACCCATCCACCGCCAGGACGAAAATTGTCCCCCGCAGCGTCACCGCCTCGCAGGATGTGACCATCGTTCTGTCCGACCCGGCGGCGCGGGTCACCGCGGCCCGGGTCGTTGCAGACGTCGAGGCGCAGCGCGTGGAGCTCTACGGCGATGACGAGCAGCCGGCCAAGGCCGAGCAAGCCGAGGGCACGCTCATCGGCCATTACATGGTCATGACGCAGGCCAGCGAGACGTTACGCATCATGGGCCCCGGCCACGCGCTATTTTATGAACGGCCGCGGCCCATCTTCGCCGGCGCCGACAACGAGGCGGCACCCCATCCCGACGCGATCCTCGACGTGGCGTGGCACGACCGGATGTTCTTCGACCACAAGTACGGGCTGGCGCAGTTCACGGGAAACGTGGTCATCCGCAGCGAGTTGGAAAAGGACACCGTGCACCTGAGCGGGAACGACTTTCGCGTTGAGTTTGAGGATGCGGCCGGGTCGCAACATCGCACCGAGAAGAATGCCGCCGGCGAGAACTCTTCCACACTGGATCGGCTGAAGCACAGCAAGCGATCGGTACGCTCGATGGTAGTCGAGGGCAAGATGCGATTTCTCGCGGAGAGCTGGCTCGACCGGCCCGGGGGGACACTGGCCAGTTCCGTCCTGATCCAGGGTCCACGGATGCAATTCGACGGCGAGACCGAGCAGATCCGCGTCCCCGGCCGTGGATCGATGACGTTCGTCGATCAGCGTCCCGGATCCCCCGCCGCGGCGCGCTCCGCGAGAGCGACCGCGAAGGCGAATCCAATCGTCGCGTTCTCGGGCCGTGGCAACACGCTTTTCGAGTGGGTCGGCGGCCTGACGCTGGACGCCCGGCACAACGACATTACCCTGCGCGACCAGGTCCGGATGACGCACCTGTCCACCGGCAAGGACGAAGTCCTCATGATGGATTGCCAGCGGCTTCTCGCCGATCTAAAGGCGACCGGCGGCATCAAAGCGTGGATGGGCGACAACATTCCCCGACCCGATGTCGAGACGGTCGTGGCCGAAGGCGACGTCCGCCTGCAGCACGGCAGCCGCAGCATCCACACCGACACGTTGAAGTACACCGGCGCCACTGAGCAGGTGGCCCTGACGGCCAAGCCCGGCGGTCTGTCCCAGATCGTGGGCGGCGGCGCCGACAACTTCAGCGCCCGAGCTATCCTGTGGAATCTGCGTACCAACCGCTTCGAGATCCGCGATCCGGGTGCGGTACGGTTCGCCCCTTAGGGCAAAACGCGAAAGCAGAAAAGCAGAAAAGCAGAGGGGAGGGAAGTTGACAGGATTTACAGGATGGGATCGGATGATCTACAGGATCTTTGGATTGTGTTCTTCAGTTCAACGCCTGTTTGTCCTTGAC
>CAUZBA010000228.1:0-5613 GCA_963577635.1 Phycisphaerae bacterium | reverse complement strand
TTTGGATCGCAGGTCGCGACGTTTGGATAGATCGATTGAAAGGCGGTAGCCCTGGACCCAGTCCTCCGTTGTATTCGTTCCGGAGAGGATCGTCTTGTGCTCGCCCCACGGGTCACGCTTTGAAAAATCTTCGGCAAACTCACCGTGGATCTCGACGGGCTTGTCGATGCCATCGTGTCCGTTCTTGCCGCGGCCGTGGCACACCCCCTCGGCGATGAACACGCGATCGCCGTCATCGAGCTTGGCGATGATGTCGCCCAGGTCCTTGGCCGGTTTTCCCACGGTCCCTGTCTTGCCTTGGCCTCTGGCGATCGAGACATATCAGTCTCGACTGAATCCTTCGGATGCAATGCAAGCCCAGACGCCTACCGCTAAGAGCAGTCATAACAGCGGCGTCGTTGATGTCGTGCGGTGCCGATTCATGACGTGTTCCTTCCCTGATCGCGTTGGAGAATCATGGACAATGGTACAAACAACAATTTATTTTGGACAGACACCGAGCCCGGCTGAACCCCGGGAGCACATAGTGGTCGACTCGTCCTGGTTAAATATTCCGGTCCGCGGCGACATCGCCGGGATCGAACCCGCAACGCTTCGCCGCCGCCGGCAGCACCTCCGCCAACTCGTGCTCGACAAGGCGCAGCTTCTCCTCCAGCATGTCCATGCCGTGGGACAGGGCGTGATCGCCGCGTTGATAGGGATCCAGCCGCAAGTCCTGCTCCAGGATCGCGACCGCGGCACGGGCGTTGTCCTGCTCATCGAGCAGCACCGCACGCCACTCTTCGTAGAGGCGGGTCGCCTCCATCTCCGGTGTCAGGGCGCCCGGCGTCTCGTGGACCAAAGCGCGAAACCGCTCGCGCAACCTGCAGGAAGCATAGAAGTTGGCCGCCGTACGTGCCGTGCGGTAGAACCATTGAACGGGACAGTCTTCGGCGTCGAACATCAAGCGGCAGCGATCGGGAACCAGGGGACGCGCCGTGTTCATCTGCTCGGCCGCCTGTCGCAGCAGTTCGGTCATGTTCTGGTAATACCCTTCGAACTGAACGGCATCACCGCGCGGCAACGTGTGAAACGCCGGACGTCCCTTGAACGCCTCTTCCGCCGTCATCTCGCGAAGAAACATGTAATAGCCGTAGAACACCTGCGGGACCTTCGCCTCCGCGTCGGCGCACATGGGATGCATCGGGCCCAGATAGTGAGGCCCCTGATAGTAGGGGCCGATCTCCGGCGAGAAGTCCATCGCTTCCGACACGTAGCGCCACGCACTTCGCACGTGCGGTCCGGCCTCCGGTCCGGCGATCCGGGCAGCCAGCCGTTCCAACATCGCTTCCTTCTCGGGCACCGGGTCCCACCAGAACAGCTTGTTCACCTCGGCCGCACTGCTCGCATCGTACGGTCCCATCTGGAACACGTTCACGCTGTCGGCCCCGCAGGACGCCAGAGCCTCGGCCCGATCCGCCCAACGATCCATGCAGGGAAGGTGCGGCAGCAGTGACGCCTCGAACGTGTGCTCCGCCATGCTCAGAACGCGGATCCTGTTGCCGTTCTTGTGGCATGCGGCGATCTGTTGTTTCGCCCGTTCGCCCGGGCCGATCAGGTCGATGCTGTAGTCCCACAGCTCCTTACGGACGCCCCCAGGCTTCTCGATGACTTCGTCCTTGACGATCTCCGTCTGGAGGGTGACACCCGGCTGGAGACGCTCGATAAAGCCCGTCTGCGCCTTGTCGGCCGACCACACGTGGGCTGCGGAATAGGGCCACGCCAACACCTGCGCATTGGGGTTGACGCTGCGGGCGGCGTCGGCCAGGAGATTGCACAGGTTCGCGACCACGGTCTCCGCGCCCAGGGCCTCGCACCGTGCGCAGTTGGTGTGCCCTTTCTCCACGCCGTACGGACGCATGAAGCAGTGATAGAACCCTTCGCCTCCGATGATGACGATGATCCCGTCGATCAGCGGATCGTGGCGAAAGAATCCTGAGATGGTTTCGGACAGGTACTGCTTCACCAGGGGATGTTCGGTGCACAGCGTGTAATCGCCGTCCTTCTTCCAGGTCAGCGCCCCGCGTACGTCCGGATGGGCCTCGAAGATGGGGTCGTCATCAGCAAATTTCTCGTAGGTGAGCAACATGAAATACGTTTTCAATCCGTACTTCCGGGCCTCCCTGGCCGCTTCAAGGGAGCCGTCGTACGTTGAGGGACGGCGCCGCGCCGCGAGTTGTGGTATCGCGTCCGATTCGGAGATTGCGTAAAGGCTCAATCCATCGACCTGCACCGCGTTGTAACCCATGAACACCGTGTCCCGGTTCGAACCATGCCCGCCCTGGCGGACGGCGATGCGTGGACGATAGACTTGCCGGTCCCGGGCCAGGATCGGCGCACCGCGGAAGCCGATGCGATCCACCAGCCTCACGATGCCGTCGCGCAATCCCGCCGAATCACGGCCAGTGACCACCGCCCGTTCATTCACCACCTCAATTGTGAAACTCTCCGGCACCTCGGGGTCGCCACCGCCTGACTCCAGCAGAACCACGGCGCCTGTTGTGGCGGTGGGATTGGAATCCGGCGCTACCAGCTCCAGGGGCAGTGACAAACCCATTGATTGTTCGAAGAATTCAACCAGATGGCCGGCCATCATGACCGCCGTCTCGGACGCCGCATCCGGCAGCACGATACGCCATTGCTTCGTGACCTCCGTCTCGTGATCACCGGGTGCGGCTTCAGGGTCCCGATGAAAGCGGGTGAAGAAGTTTTTTCGGAATCTCGCGAAACGGTGGGCGTCCAGCGCCAAGCGGTGTTGCCGGTAACGCTCCGTGATCATGGCGCGAAAATCTTCGAGCGTCTGCTTCGTTTTGTCTTGTTCGGTCGTCATGGAGACCCCATCGACGTTACGGGTTCAGCTTCATCCAGGTGAGGGCCGGCGCGAATTCGAGTTGCCGGATACGCCACGGATCTTGCGTCTGCCAGGATTAGATATTGTAGTGGACCGTCGCAGCGGACAGAAGCGAGCATGCGGGTTAAACCCGCTGGGCAGGGCCCAGATCGAAGGGCGGTGATGTGCCGCGGATTTTGCAGCTTCGCTTGAGCGGGACTGAACCGCGATCGGGGTGCCGGAGTTGCTCTATACTGAACTGAATGATCTACGAATGGATCGCCAACAACGATGCGTCGCCAATCAACGTCGACGAAGGGCGGAAGGATCTTAAGGTCGTAGAAGCCGCCTACCTGTCTGCGCAAGCCGGTAACGCCGTGGATCTGCCGCTTCAGGATGCCGTGGGGCACCGGGAAGTCGTCGCGAACGACCCGACACGCTGATCGCCAGGACTGCGACCTGACCGCAGGTTCTGATCCTGAAAACGTCACAGGTTAGGCCGGGTCGGGCG
The DNA here is from genome assembly GCA_963577635.1 of Phycisphaerae bacterium. Classification (GTDB taxonomy): domain Bacteria; phylum Planctomycetota; class Phycisphaerae; order Phycisphaerales; family Phycisphaeraceae; genus CAUZBA01. Next base: position 2,233 of record CAUZBA010000228.1, on the reverse strand, counting down.
AATATCAGTGTCGACAAAGCTGGAAACTGCCGATAGAGGTCCTGGTCGCACGACCTCGAGGCGGCCGGGAAATTTGCAATCGAGGCGCGGCCCGGGCGGCACGATTCGCCAATCGCGGGCCAGCAGGCTATACTGACGGTCTCAACTGCACTCCCCGATCGGACACGTAGTTTTTCCCACCCGCCGTTTCAGATCGCACAGAGAAACAGTTGTTGCGCAACCGACGGTTATTCTTCGGCTATCGCCGGAGCCGTCGTGTTTGTGCCGGTTCTATGTAAGGAATGTTCCGTGAAGTTCATTGATCTTCGGCTCTGCGAGCCGATCCTCCGCGCGGTGGCTGATGAAGGTTACCGCACCGCGACTCCAATCCAGGCCGAGGCCATCCCCCATGCTCTGGAGGGCCGAGATGTGCTGGGCCGCGCCCAGACAGGCACGGGCAAGACGGCGGCGTTCGCGCTGCCGGTATTGCATCGTCTGTCCGCTGCCGGCGTGGCCGCGGGCTCCAAGCGTCGGCCGCGATGCCTCGTGCTGTGCCCGACCCGCGAACTGGCCGTCCAGATAAGCGCAAGTTTCGACACCTACGGCCAATATCTGCCGCTTCGCTGCGCCACGGTGTTCGGTGGCGTGAGCCAGATGTCGCAGGTCCGCGCTTTGCGCCGCGGCGTCGATGTGCTGGTAGCGACGCCCGGCCGGCTGCTCGATCTGATGGAGCAGGGCCACGTCCGCCTGGGCGATATCCAGACACTGGTTCTTGACGAGGCGGACCGCATGCTGGACATGGGTTTTCTTCCCGACATTCGCCGCGTGCTGAAACAATTGCCTCAGGGCCGGCAGACCATGCTCTTTTCCGCCACGATGCCCGATGGCATCCGCCGGCTCGCGGGCCAACTTCTCGGCGAACCGGTGACGATTCGAATCAATGCCGAGTCGAGCCCCATCGAGGCGATCGAGCAATCGGTTTACTTCGTGCCGCGCCGGCACAAGTCGGACCTGCTTGCACATTTTGTCAAGAGCAATTCCGTCACGAGAGCCCTGGTCTTCACCCGCACGAAGCACGGCGCCGATCGGCTGGTGCGTCACTTGCGCGTCCGAGGGCTTCCGGCCGAGGCGATCCACGGCAACAAGTCCCAGTCTCGCCGCCAGCGATCGTTGGAGAGTTTCCGCGCCGGCCGGCTGCCACTGCTGGTGGCCACCGACGTCGCCTCACGCGGGATCGACGTTGACGGGATCACCCACGTGTTCAACTTCGATCTTTCGCACGAGCCGGAGACGTACGTGCATCGCATCGGCCGTACCGGCCGGGCGGGAGCGTCGGGCGTGGCGGTGTCGTTCTGCGACAGTGAAGAGCGGGCGTACCTCGAGGCGATCGAGCAATTACTGCGGGCTCAGATCCCCGTTCGCACGGATCAGCCGAAGTATTCGGCCCAGGCCAGCGCGCCGCTGGTGAAGCCGTCAGCGCCGCCCGCGGTTGGCTCAGGTCGCCCGCGCCGTAACGGCGGTCCAAAGAAGCGACCTCAGCGAGCCCGTGGCAGGAAAAAGTCAGCCTACAGGGATGCCGTCAGCTGAAGGTCACGAACTGGAACGTCGAGGACGCGTTGTTCAGCTCGTCATCCTCGAGCAACTGGTTCGAGGAGTCCACGTTCGTCACGACGACGAAGTAATCGCCGGGCGCCAGACCGCCCGGGACGTTGACGCCGATCTGGATGCCGTCCGTTAACTCACGTTGGCCACGACACGATCAGTTCGTGGGCAGTTTGGCCTGGCCGCGGTGATGCGAAGGGGATGATCTGCCTTGCCGTCGGGTCATTCACTGGGTTCTAACATCCCGCAGCGTTTCGCGACCGCGACGATCCTGGCCAACTGGCCCTGATCACGGGCGCACGCGATGGCGCCCGAGAGACGCAGGCCCTTGCTGCCTTCGTCATACCAGGAGTCGCGGAAATCGACGCGTTCGCCGTTGTGCGCCCAGCATTCACTGCCCCCCAGTGCCGTCACGACGTGCATCCACATCGGGGCATCGTAGACGCCGGGCCGGTTCATCAACATGCCGTCGATTCGGCCCTTGACCAGTTCCGTGCAGATGTGCTCGCTGCGCCCATCCGACATGACCGTCTTGAAGCCTTCCTGGGTGAGGTGTTTCGCGACCAGGTCCGGGTCCGTCCTGTATCCGGTGACCCAGACCGCGTTCGATCTCGCGACCGCGTCGGCGGCGAGCGTCTCGGCCGCATCGAGC
>CAUZBA010000227.1:0-5616 GCA_963577635.1 Phycisphaerae bacterium | reverse complement strand
CGCCACGACTGTCTCGCGAGCCGCAGGGCTTCGCGATCGCCAAAACGCTCGATTTCGACTCTCTGAAAGGTGTGGCCGAAAGTCTGCCCGACGACGCCGACCTGGTGCTGGGGATAGGTGGCGGCCTGGCCCTGGACGCCGCCAAGTACGTGGCCCTGACCAGGCAGCTTCCGATCGTGATTATTCCCACGGTGGTGTCCACCGGGTCGATCATTCACGGCCTGTTCGCGCGGTGGGAAGGCCTGAACCTCTCCGAGAAGTCGAAGTGGTGTTGGATCGACCCCGAACACGTCCTGGTGGACTACGACGTTGTCCTCAGCGCACCGGAGTATCTGAACACCGCCGGCATCGGCGATGTGCTTTGCGGCCACGCCGGTCTGACCGAGTGGAAACGCGGTGCACGGCTGGGCCTCTGTGATGATTACGATGAAGCCGTTGCGTCCGACATGCTGCAGCATCACCGCGAAATCGTTGAGGGATTTCCCGCGACATTCTCCGATGATGGTCGACTGACGCCGCGAAGCATCAAGTTCATCATGACCGCAGTGAAGGACCGGGACACCAGGCGGGTGATTCATCCCGGCGCGCCGTTGTCCGACCATCTGTTTCTGCAAGCGCTGGAGCTGATCAACAACAGGACCTGGGTGCACGGCGAGCTGGCGGCGCTCGGTTCGGTGATTGTCACGTGGTACTGCGAGCCCCCGGACGTCGCGGGCCTGATCGAGCGCATGGATACGTGCCGGGTGCGCTGGCGACCGAAGGACATGGACTTGAGCCGCGACGCGCTGAGCAAGGCGCTGGCCTTCTGTCCTGAGTATTTCAGCGACGCGTCCCGTGGTCGCAATGTGACGTCCGCCCTGCGCAGCGACCCGATCGTCGGCGAGACGTTTGATCGCCTGTGGCGGTTTCTGCACGCATCCTGATCCGGAGGCCGCCGTGAAGATCACCGACGTCAGGACCGTCTCATACTGGGGCCCGCGCCGCGCCGTTTTCCTGGTGAAGGTCGAGACCGATGCGGGCATCTACGGGTGGGGCGAGGCCGGATTGCCCGGCCGCGAGCTGGCCGTCAAGGGGGCGATCGAACACTTTCGCGAGTTTCTTCTGGGTCGCGACCCGCGGCGGATCGGTGCGCTGTGGCAGGAGATGTATCGCAGTCAGTACCTCGAGGACGGCCGCGTCCTCACCGCCGCAATCGCGGCGATCGACATCGCGCTGCACGACATCAAGGGCAAGGCGCTCGGCGTGCCCGTGTACGAGTTGCTCGGCGGCGCCCACCGCGACCGCATCGCCTGCTTCGCCACGTGCACGGTCGAACCGGGGCCGGGCGTGGTCGAGGAAACACAGCGGCTGCTCGGCGCGGGCTGGCGGGTCATTCGATTCCGGACCGCACACCCCGACACGGGCGACGACGGCCTGCTGTTCGAGCCGCGCGAGTCGATCGCGGTCAGCGCCGAGTGGCTCACCAAGGTGCGCGAGCAGGTCGGCCGGGCGCCCGTGCTCGGGATCGACTACCACCATCGGCTGACGGTGGCCGAGGCCGCGTCGTTTTGCCAGATGATGCCGCGCCACACGATTGATTTTCTGGAAGAGCCCATCCGCGCCGAATCGCCCGCCGCGTACCAGGAATTGCGCCGCCTGACCGAAGTGCCCTTCGCCATCGGCGAGGAGTTCGCGAGCAAGTGGGCATTCGTGCCCTTCATCGAGCAGTCGATCACCAACTACTGCCGCCTCGATATCTGCATCGTCGGCGGCTTCACCGAGGCGATGAAGGTCGCCGGTTGGGCCGAGGCCCACTACATCGACCTGATGCCGCACAACCCGCTGGGCCCCATATCGACGATGGCCAGCGTGCACCTGTCGGCCGCGGTGCCCAACTTCGCCTGGCTGGAAGATATGAGCGAAGAGACCGTCTTCGACGCCGAAGCGTTTCCTGGTAAACCCATGTTGGCCGGAAGCCACTACGCGCTGCCCACCGAGCCGGGCCTGGGGATCGAGTTCAACGAGGACTTCGCCGGCGACGACTTCAAGTTCTGGGAACCGCCACACTGGCATCGGCGCGACGGGTCATATACAAACTGGTAATACCGACGGCGGTCTGGAACTGAGGATATTCGCCAGGGTCGTTGGAGCGTGGACGCGTAACAGCAAGAGAGCGAAAGAGCAGGAACGCAGGAAAGTAGTGGTGGCGGGCTCCTATTACGCTTGCGAATTTCCTGATCTTCTGCTCTTCTGCTCTTCTGTTCTTCTGATTCCCTGCTTTCTTGACGGAGTCGTACTATGAGTCTGGGCACTTTCATTCACGCCATCTGCACGCCGTTGCACGAGGACGAAACGCTGCACCGCGACGGCCTGGAAACCCATCTGCGCGATCAGTGGGACCACGGCGCCGACGGCGTGCTCGTGGGCGGGTCGATGGGGATGATGCAATTGCTGCGCGACGCGACGTACCGTGATCTGGTCGAGCACGGCGTCAAAGTCAGCGCCGGTCGGGGCGAGGTGCTCGTCGGGGCCGGCGACACGTCGTTCGGCAGAACACGGGACCGCATCGAGTTTCTCAACGGCCACCGCATCGACGGCGTCGTGGTCCTGGCGCCATATCTTTTCCGGTCGAGGAAACCGAACCTCGAACGCTATTTCAAATCGCTGGCCGACGTCAGCAAAGCGCCGCTGTTCATCTACGACCTGCCGGCGGTGACCGGCGCCGACATCAGCCTGGACACCTACGCCGCGCTGGCCGCGCACCCGAACATCCACGGGGCAAAGGTCTCCGGCCGTTTCATGGTCGCGCGCCAACTGATCGACACGATCGGTGAAAAATTCCGAGTCATTATCGCCGAGCCCGACATGGTGGACCTGTCCCTGGCGCAGGGATTCGACCAGCAGCTCGACGGCATATTCGCCGTCGCTCCGCACATCCTCTCGCGGCTGCGCCGTGCGGTCGCCGCCGGCGACATGCAGCAGGCCGGGTCCGACGGGAATCTCCTGGTGCGCCTGCGCAACCAGATTCGTGACGCGGCCAACGGCGGCGGCCTCGTCACCGCGTGGCTCGAACTGCGCGGCGTTCAGGGTTGCGCCTATTTCCCGCCCAGCGGACCGCTGACCGACGCCGAGCGTACCGAACTGCTCACGGACGATCTCGTCAAGGAACTGTCCGCCGACACGGTTGCGGCCAGGGCGCGGTGACCGTCGGATTTGACAGGATCGACGAGAGCATGAGAGCAAGAGAGCATGAAAGCAGGAAAAGGAAATCGGAGGCGGACCACTTTCCTGCTCTTCCGCTTTCCTGCTCTCATGCTCTAACCGTCCCGCCGATACTGTCCGCGCTGATATCCTTTTCGTGTTTTCGCGCTTCCTGGCGCAACGGAGGTCTCTGACATGGCATCGCCCAAGATCGGCGTGATTCATTACAACTGGCCCGGGTACGACCTGGAGGGATTCGCGGTCCGTGCCGTCGAGATCGGGTTCGAGTATTGCGACTTGATGCTCCCGGATATCTGGGATGACGAATCGGCCGATGGCGAGAAGAGCGCCGAGCGGACACGCAAGCTGCTGGACAAGCACGGTCTGAAGGTGTCGGCGGTCGGATCGGCTAACGATTTTCTTCAGGCGGATCCTGCCACGCTGGATGCGCAGATCGAACGGTACAAGTCCGTCTGCCGCCTGGTGCCGATTCTGGGCACCGATATCGTGCGCACGGAAGGAGGCTGGAACCGCGAAGGTCTGGTGCCTCAGGAAAAGTGGGACGCCATGCTCGTGGATGCCTTTAAAAGGTGTGCCGACTTCCTGGAACCCCTGAACGTGCGGATCGCCCTGGACAACCATGGCGATGTAACCAACAACGGCGAATGGCAACTGAGCCTGATCGAGCGCGTCGGCTCCGACCGTCTCGGCGTCAACCTCGACACGATGAACTACCGCTGGTTCGGCCACGATCTGGAGACCGTCGACCGGTACTACGAGATCCTTGCCCCGCACGCCTTTCACATTCACCTGAAGGACGGCACCGGATCGCGCAAGACGTATCAGGGCAAGGTGCTGGGCGAGGGCGAGATTCATCTGAGCCACGCGGTGAGGTGCCTCAAGGAGTCCGGGTACGACGGTGCCTGGACGGTGGAGTATGAAGGCGGCGAGCGAGAAGGCGCTACGGGGTTCGCGAAGTGTTACGAGTGGATGAGGAAGAATCTTTAGGGAAAGAGACGGAGCGACGAAGGGTTGTGGATCGGTGACGAGATGTTGTTATGTGGGCATTTTCGCACTTCGGTTGACTTGCCTTAGCACGGTTAGGAACCAGGCACTGGATGGCGGACAGGGACACTTGGACGATCTGGTATTGTCTTGTGGCGTTCGGCGTCGTGACCTCGCTCGCGTTGTGGGGTCTCGCCGGGATACATCTGCTATTTACGATCTGGATCACGATTCCGGCGTTCTTCCTTGGCGGCAACCTTGTCATGAAGCGATGGATGAGTTCGGTCGAAGAGCGAGCCAGGATCGCGACAACGCCAATCGCGCACAAGGAGATTCCCGGTTTCGGGACGCTGCGACAGCTTCCGGATCGTTGGGAGCTTGATCTGGAGGTTCGCGATTCGGCCGACAACGTGGACTTCGGTGGCGACTGGATGATTCGGATGAGCGTGTCAAAGTAATGATTCGCTACGAACCCTTTGACTGGTACGACGAGCCGCTCTACTACGACATCATCTTTGACGTGGACACCGCCCGGGAGGCCGAGTTCCTCGAGGGTGTCATGGAACGCTACGGCACGGGCGGGCGGCGCGTGCTGGAGCCGGCGTGCGGCAGCGGGCGGCTGGTCGGCGCGATGGCCGCACGGGGGTATCACGTTACCGGGTTCGACCTCAACGCAGCGGCATTGCGGTTCGCACGCCGTCGTCTGCGCGACGCGGGACTGCGGGCTCGCTTCGGCAAGGCGTCGATGGCCGGTTTCGATTTTGGTTGCCGATTCGACGCGGCCCACTGCCTGGTCAGCACGTTCAAGTACTTGCTCGATGCGAAATCGGCGCGCCGCAATCTCGAATGCGTCGCCGCGGCGCTGAAGCCCGGTGGCGCTTACGTCCTGGGTCTGCACCTGAGCGAGTACGGCACGACGGTCAGGGCACGCGAGCGCTGGATCGCGGCCCGCGACGGCGTCACGGTTACTTGCAACCTTCAGGTCTGGCCGCCCGATCGCCACCGTCGAACCGAACGCGTTCGCTGCCGTCTGATCGTGGAGGGCGACGGCCCGACGCGCCACCTGGAAACGAACTGGCAGTTCAGAACCTACGACCTGCGGCAGGTGCGAAGCCTGCTGAAGTCGGTCCGCGACCTGGAGCACGTCGCGACGTTCCATTTTGATTGCGATCTGGATCGACCGACTCCGTTCGATGGGGAATGGCTGGATAATGTGTTGGTCTTGAGGAAGAAGTGAGTGCAAACCAGTTATGCGACGAATGGCGCTTTGGGGGCCGGTCGGACTAATGAGCGACGAAGCGACGAAAGGGGGGAGGCGAAACGTAGCTCGAAGACTGACGGCGCCAGTGGGCGACCAAGTTCGTATCGTGCGTGTAGCACGTTCGACCGGACTGCAGATGGTCTGAGCACGCGGCAACAGCTACCAAATCA
>CAUZBA010000226.1:0-5628 GCA_963577635.1 Phycisphaerae bacterium | reverse complement strand
GGAGAACCCTCTGTTTTCCGGCGACCGATTGCCCGGAACCTGGTTTCCCGAAACCCGTTTTCCCGAAATTTTCTTTCCAGAAAACTGAATTCCCGAAACGCCACCTTGAAACTTGCGAATCAGCCAGGCGACATTCCCTTGCCACCAAGTGATGGAAGATACGTCGTTCATCCCTTCGGTTCAATAGGCCGGATGCGCACCAAGGCGCGGAATGTGACTCAGCGCTTTTAACATCCAGTAGTTGTATGTCACAAAAAAAAGTTTTTCCACCGCAGTTCGGTGGGGTCAGGAAACATTGTGGAAAACGATGGTGCGCCGAGCCTCATAACGACGGTAACGTGAACAACATGGCCAACTTGCGTGCGGACTGCGTGAAGCCGATCGACCGGTAAAGAGCCACCGCGGGCGTGTTGATGCGGTCCACGGCAAGGATCATCTGTTCCGCGTCGTAACCCTGTGCGACCAGGAGGCCGTGCAGCAGAAGCCGACGCCCCAGACCACGTCCGCGCCACGGCACGGTCAGGCCCAGGTACACCAGCTCCACCGAGCAGTGCTGTGGCACGATGTTCAACAACATCACACCCACCGGTTCATCGCCGCATCGCAGCGCAAACCACAACTCGGGGTGGAACTGCCCGCTGGCCATATGCCCGGCGATGATGTCATCGATGTGTCGCAGCCCCTTCAAACCCGGGCAGTCGAGTGTCTGCTCGTAACTCGCGACGGTCGCGTCCGCGAACAGCTGCTGGTCCTGCCGGCTCCAGTGTCGAACCTCGATGGATGAATCGAGCTGCATCGGCGCCCCGGCGCCGCGGACTTTGCGCCGCATGTAGAGCAGTTCCGCCAGATCGATGAACCCGGCCGCGAGAAGTGCCTTCCTTTCCATCTGCTGAGAGGGTTCGAGCAGGGCCTGGACCAGACGAAGCTTCCTGCCGTCCTGTCCCTGGCACGCCCTGCCTGCCGCAAGGCTGACGGCCTTTAAATCGACATCGCTGCGCACCGGCGAAACAAAAATCATCGCCGTGCGACCCGGATTGGGCATGACGAGAACCGACGCCACCGGCCGACCGTCACGCTCGGCCATCCATAGTTCATCCATGCTCAGGTTCTTCTGGTCGGCGAAGTGAAGAAACTGATCGACTGCCTGCCCTTCGCCGTTCGCGACGCCGGTAAGCATGACGGCGAGCGCATCCCGGCGCGCACCGCCGTCGGCGCGCTGGACACGAAAATCTGCGGATGTGTTGCCCCCGGTGACTGATCCATCCGCTGATCCATCCGAACCCGTCATACGCAGCGATCTCCGTTTGATTCAGTGGCCTCCGATCGTACAATGTGTCGTATGGGTGACAACCGTTCGCTAGCTCCGGTCGTCGCAGAGCACGCTGCTGCCCGCACGACGCTCCGGTTCCTGATCGCCATCCTCTGCGTCGCGGTCGATGCCGGGTCTGCCGTCGCAGCACCCGTACCGGCGCTCGTCCCACGGACGTGGCAGCTCGACCTGACGTTCGAACCCCCTCGACCGATCGCCGTCCAAGACAAGCAGGGCGTGATTCGGTGGTACTGGTTTATCACCTACAAGGTGGTGAACCGGACGGCGTCGGACCGCATTTTTCTACCCACCGTCACCATCGCGACGGACCGTGGTGACATCGTCCGCACGAACCCTAATATTCCGCTGAAGGTGTTCGAGGCGATCAAACAGCGTACAAACATTCCGCTGCTCGAGCACCCGGTCAGGGTCGACGGCGCGATCAAGCCCGGCGAAGACAGGGCCAGGCAAAGCGTCGCCATGTGGCCGGCATTCGATCACGACGTCGACACGCTCAGTATTTTCTTCGGCGGCCTCAGTGGCGAATCCGCCAGGGTCGTCGACCCCAAAACGGGCAAGCCTGTGATCGACCCCGAAAGTCTCAAGCCGGAGATCGACCCACGAACCGGAACGCCATTCCTCGACCCGGATACCGGCAAGCCCAGGATCCACCCCAGACCGCTACTTCTGCGTAAGACACTTCAACTGCGATATCACATGCCGGGCAGCAGCCTGCATCCCCAACACCAGCCGATGATCCAGCGCGACAAACGGTGGGTGATGCGGTAAGCAGGCCCTGGAGTAGATTAAGTTTATTTGTAGCGTCCTGAGCTTCCTGCAGTTGCACCTGGCTTTGTCGTGCTGCATCGACGATGCTCAGGGGTATCGCCTGCTTCGCCCTCCGCGTCAGGCTTGCTTCGCCGACGCTCAATACGCTACATACACACTTAACCCGCTCTATTCCGCTTTCATTTGAACTTGGTGACGGCCCTGATCTCCAGACCAGGAAAGCCATTTCGAACAACTATTCCCCAGCAGATACAGCAGCTGGACAAAAATCACCCAGTTCGCCCATTCATCGATATTCACATTCCATTGAACGGGAACTCGACTGGCAAACAAGGTCATCGGAATCGCGATCAACGTGACAGTCACCGCTCGCCTTGACGGGCTTCGAAGCCATACGAACAACTGAGGAAGCACGAACAGCAGGAACATGAGTCGGTAATCGTAGTTGTTCCCCAGACAGAAGCTTCCCAGATACAGACAAGCGCCAACTCGAAACGCATCAAGATGTTCGCCAGACGTCATGTCGAAATGAGCTGATGAAGGTAAAGAGGCCGATCGTCGGCTCATGACGTTGATTCGGTACAAAACCCCAACGACAATGATCAGCAGAAGAATGGCGAATGACACGATCTGCCAGGAGCGAGGGAATCGAACGCCCTGCCATACCAGCAGCCCATCCGACAGCTGCTGGAACAGGACCAGCCCGCCGTAGGAAAGTAGCGTCTTGCGCGGCGTGCCTTCACTGATGAGACGAATATCTTCCCAGGTGACGAACAGGTAGAGCCCGAACAGTGCAATCAGGAACCCACCGAGTTTCAAGAACGTGGCCTTCGATTCCCGCATCAGAATTCCGAGACCGAATATCGGATAAAGCTTCAGAACGGAGAGAATGGCGATGGCCAAGACAGGCAGTCCGATCTTCAACTGGGGCATCCGGCGCAGCAGAGACAACATCCCCGCCATGCCAACGAACATCACCAGGTCATTGTTTCCCCGCTCAACCCCCAGCATGACCGAGGGCGAACACGCACACACGCCATAGAAGAACCCCTCCTTCCAGGTAAGCGCAGGGCAAAGCGAGAACAGCGAAACGAAGAACAGCACGGCCAACGCCGTACCGATCCACAGCGCGTGTCCCTGAGTCAAGGACAGATGACCGAGTGCCTGCCAGATTCTGGGGTAGTTCATCGGGCGGTGCCCGATATCGCACGGATTTTCTCTCAGGACGTCGAACCCCAGACGATGACATTCCAACCCGGACAAAATGACGCGTGTATCCAGAAAGGTGGGATGTTCCGCCGAGACCCCCAGACAGCGCCACGCCCGGTGCAACGGCATGCCGATCGAAAGCACGCCGATGACGCCGAAATAGGACAGGACGATGATGACCAGCAAGACTTTGCCTGATGACATGAGCAAGGGTCTCGGTGACCGACGTCGCCCGTCCGGTCGCAGCGCGATCACCTTACTGTGGTCGCAGTTGATTCAGATCGAGCACCGCAAGATGATCCTCGCGGTACACACCGGCCCAGGTCAGCTGCCACTCGGCCTCGATCGCGCCTTGGCGTGACTTCCTGAACATCTCGGCCGCGTACGCTCCAAACGGTTTGAAATAGGCCGGCGGCCGCGAATAGTGGCGTAGATCGAGCACCAGGTGCGTCACGCCGAAATCTTTGCGCAGTCGAGTCAGCGGCGGCAGATCCGTCGCGAAGTACGCCTCGATCAACGCGATCATTCTGCGGCGCATTTCCTTGACGAACTCCTGATGAAACACGGCGTGGTTCTCGAAGGTGATCAGGGTCCGCCTCTGTGACAGGTAGGGAACGTTGTCCAGCAGCCCATACGGCCATCCGGCGATCACCGCGTCATTCGGCAGCGAGGCGAGGAATCGATAGATGGTGTTCTTCGGATCGACCCGGACCGTGTATCCGATGTCCGGATTGCCGCGACCGCCCAGGCCCAGAAGGCTGGCCAGACAGATCGCCAGGATCGCTGCCGGGCGCAACCACGCCCGATTCGGCGCGCTGGCCAAGCTCCCCAACGCGAAGGCCCCCACCGGGATCAGCAGGACCGTCAGCACCGGAACCGGATAGTCGACGTAACGTGCCGGCAAATGTAGCAACGGCGCAACGACCACCGCGACAGGATGGATGAGCAGGACCGCCAGCAGAAGAATGAGCAGTCGCTTGACTGCCTCATTCCGCGTGGCCAGGAGCGTGGCGCCCGCGGCGCCCAGGCAAACGACGCAAATCAGCAGTGCGGGAATGCGCGGGACGCTATCGTCATGGTCGTAGCGAGTCGGCGGCATCATCCCCGGCCAGGGATCGCCACCGCCCACCAGCGTCTTGTGGATCAACCCCATCGCTTCGGCGCCGACCGTTCGATAGGGCGGCCGATCTTTGCGTGAGTAGCGGCCGCCCGGCCCCGCCTCCGGATAGGTGGTGATCTGATCGGGGTGAATCATCGAACCGTAGGCGCGTGTCTGAATCATCGTCGGTAGCACCATCAGGCCCGAGATGAGTGCCGTGATTGCGACAACGATCATGCGCCGTCGAAGTGACCAATTCTGCGCCCCGGCCCGATCTGGCGCGGGCAGAAGCAGCAGATAGATCGCCAACGCCACACCCGAAACCAGGCCGCTGGCGGCGTAAAGCGCCGCGCCCAAGCAGACAACGACGGCCAGGACAATCGGCCGTCCCAGCGTCAACGCCATCGCGGCGGCGCCGACCACTGGAAACGCGAACGCTCTGGGAAGCCCTCCGGTCATGCATCCGAGGAAGTGCGAAGATGACAAACACAGTGCAATCGCTCCCCACGCCGCGACAGGCCCTGCGAGCTTCCATCCGGTGACACCCACGGTCGCGAGAAAAACAAGAAGAAGCGCATAAGGCAGTGCTTTGCTCAGCACTCGCGGGTCCGCCAGCATGGACCACCCACGGTAGAGCAGCTTGTAACCGGAAGGCATCACGTCCAGGAAGTGCTGCGTGATGTAATCATTCTGAAACAATGACGGATCGTGATATCGGAGCATTGGCCAGATGTAGGCGCGACAATCGTCGTTAAACCACAAGGGCTCAGCCGCGTGCCTCATGTGCGCCACCAGAGATGGACCAAACATTCCCGCGAGTGAGATGACGATGATCGCCAGTGCGATCAGCCGTCGGCGTCGGCTCTGTGGTGGCGGTGCCGCAGTTCTCGAATACGACGTGGGATCGGTCATGGCCGACAAACTCGCAATCAACGTCCCAATCATCATCCTGTCGGGCAGGCCATTCGATCGAATTCGGTCGCCGCCGCAAGACCGTTACCTGCGAGTCTTTCAAGGAGCCCGTCTGGTCCATTCCCGGTCAACAGCGACCCGAGGCCTCAACTTTGACACATCGAGAACCACACTTCGATCTTCACAGATCGCTGCTGCGTACGGATCCTGGCACCATGCCTCGGCGTTCCCTGCCTGAAGCTCTGTCGCCTTCTGCGCGATTGGTGCATTGTACGGTTGGGCGTATAACCTCAAGTCACGCTGGAGGTCT
>CAUZBA010000225.1:0-5646 GCA_963577635.1 Phycisphaerae bacterium | reverse complement strand
TGACGGTTTGGCGACCATAAGAACTATTCGGGGGCGGCCCATCCGCCAACTGATACGGTGGGTCAGGGGTGTGTGTTCTGCGATCAGCTCCTTGTCCCCCACGCATCATCATATCGTCCGGGCACCGACCACGGGTTTCGCTACCGGCCGACACCGCAAGGGCTTGGGGGACGCAAGCGGGTTGACCATACAACCAGCCCGGCCGGCTCGATATTCCGGTCGGACGCGTTCCGATGCCTTGATTCCGCCTTGGAAGTCGCGGCCGCCGCTCTAGAGGAGCCTCACCTCGAAGTCGTCATTGACGTCTGCGGTGCCGGGGGCGTCGAGCTTCCGCATGCGCACGGCACCGTCCTGATCCTGACGCTGGTAGCTGGCGATGTTGTCGGCGACCAGTCCGAACGAACCGCCTGCGTTGTCGGTCTGCACATTGCCCAGGCCGATCCGCCCCAGCGATGCGGCTGCGATATTCGAATTGATGAATGTCGGCTGCTGCGAGTTGCGAATACCGCGGACCTTTAACGATCGGATGGTCGCCAGGACACTGAATTCGCCGGGTGAGGCGGGCAGACCCGACGTGCCGTCACCCAGGCCCGCGTACACACCGGCGTCCTGCATGGCGCCGACGGTGATGCTCCTGATGTCACCGGCTGAATGAATGTCGGCGCCGTACAGCCGGCCGTGGATTTGAACACGCCCCAGGGTCTGGCGGGCTGCGGCGTCACTCAGATTCAGGTCGGCGCCAAAGTCACCGCGACTGATCAGGCGAGCCAGCGACGGAGCCGTCAGCTCGTCGACCGTGCTGTCGTCGTCAAGCCACTGTGTGACGCTCAGTGAGCGAATGGGTGAAGCCGAATCGATTCGCGTCTCCACGACGCGGTCGAACTTCATCGTCGTGCCGGCGCGAGGGTTCGACGAGGCCCCGATCGAGATGACCCCTTGCCCCGTGGTGTCGTCGAGCGTGAGCTTCCCTAGCGACCCGATGACCGTCAGGTCGCCGCTCAGGTCGGTGCTGCGCCCGTCGATGCCCCGCAGCGAACCGTTCACGTGGATATCGCCGATGGTCGTTTCGTTCGTCTTCGACTGGGTCGAGATCGAAAGCGACGAGCGTTCGGTGCTGTTGTACACCTCGATCCGCGCGGGCTCGCCGTCCTCGATGTGCACCTCGCCGTGGCCCGGCCCGCGCAGTGCGACCGCCACGTCCACGCCGTTGGCGTCGGTGTACCGGGCCACGGACGAGCCGTTGAACGTCAGCACGAGCGACGAGGTCAGTGTTACGGCCGGTCCGGCCGACCACCATAAGTTGTTCGCTTCGCTGGCTTCGAAGATCGAGTCGCCGCTGTCGACGAAGACCGCCAGGGAATAGTCGCCCTCGGCTACGCCGCTCGGCACCAGGGAGGAGATCGACCGATCCAGGTCGGCGCCGGCGGAAAGTCCGCCATTCTCCGCGACCGTGGCCACGATCAGGTCGTCGCCGTTGCCCCAGACACTGTCGATGCTCAAGTGCACTTCGATGGAATAACTCTGGCCCGCGGCGAGGTTGGCCGTGCCCTGGTTGGTCAGGTTGACGGTCAGGTCGATCGGCAGGCCGAGCGTGTAGGTACCGGCGCGGAAGTCGACGGTCCCGACGGCCAGATCCGGCGCCGCCGCCCTGGCGTCTACACTGATCGTGTAGGAGGCGATCGTGTTGTTGTTGCCGAACTCGTCGATCTTGAGGTAGTAGGTGCCAGGGTTCAGGGCGTTGCTGCCCGAGCGGTCGATGCGCGAGAAGAGTCCCACGCCGTCGTCGTCGTCGTATTCGATCAGCGTCGACCAGCTTCCGGGGCCGTACAACCACATCCGCGAGTCCCCGCTCGAACCGACGGTCTCGATCAGAACATTCGAGCGGAAGTTGAGGTCGAACGTCACCCAGTCCACGTCGCTGGGGTGGTGGATGCTGTGCGTGACGGCGGAACCGTCGGTGGCGATCGTGGAGGCCTGCCACGGCGCATCATCAGTTTCGTACGCGTCTCCGGTGGGCGCGCTCGTGGCGGTGACCGTGATCGTGTAGATGCCGATCGTCGAGTTGTTGGCGAACTCGTCTACCTTGACGTAGTAAGTGCCCGCATCGAGTGAATCGATGCCGGTGCGCGCGACTCTCGAAAAGAGGCCGACGCCACTGTCGTCGTCGTACTCCATTTCGTTATTCAGATCGTCGTCGGAGTAGAGCCACAGCCGAGTGTCGCCGCTGGAACCGGCGGTCTCGATCACGACCGCGGCGGTGTCGTTCAGTGTGAACCGCACCCAGTCGACGTCGCTGACAACGTGAATGCTGTGGTATTGCGGCGTGCCGTTGGGGTTGATCACGGCGGCCGTGGCCGCGGTGCTATCGTTCTCGTAGGAGTCGCCGGCCGGCGGAGGGGTCGGGCCGGGGTCGGGTAGCGGGTCGACCGGGTCGACCGGGTCGAAACCGAGGGCGAGCATGGTCTGGTAGGCGTTGAGGCGTCCGTCGGTGGCGACCAGCCCGGACAGGCCGGCGATCTGGTCGACGCCGGCGTAGATCGCATCGCGAATCTGGGCGTAGTCGGCGTTGGGAACGGCGCTCCACGCCAAGGCGGCCACGCCCGCGACGTGCGGTGCGGCCATCGACGTGCCGCTGAAGTTCGCGTAGCCGCCGTTGGGTACCGTGCTGAGAATGCTGACGCCCGGCGCGGCCAGGTCGACCGTGTTACGGCCGTAGTTGCTGAATGACGCCAGCTCGTCATTGCGGTCGGTGGCCGCCACCGAAATGATGTTGGCCTGGTTGTACGTCGAGGGATAGTGCGGCGTCTGGTCGGTGTTGTCGCCGCTGTTGCCCGCGGCGGCGATGAAGAGCATGTCGGCCTGGCGGCTGCTCTGAATTGCACTTTCCAGTGGCGCGTACCGGCCGCCGCCGCCCCAGCTGTTGTTGGTCACCCTGACGTTCTCGCCGAATTGGGTGCGCATCATCGTGGCGTAGTTGACCGCCCGTACCGCGTCCGAGCTGCTGCCGCTGCCACTGCCGCTGAGGAACTTCAGGGCCATGACCGAGCTGGACCAGTTGACGCCGGTGACGCCGTTGGCGTTGTCGCCGACGCCCGCGATCGTGCCCGCCACGTGGGTGCCGTGGCCGTGATCGTCCATCGGATCGCCGTCGTTGTTGACGAAGTCGTACCCGTGAATGTCATCGACGAACCCGTTGCCGTCGTCGTCGATGCCGTTGCCCGAGATCTCGCCGGGGTTGGTCCAGATGTTCTGGGCCAGGTCGTTGTGGGTGTAGTCCACGCCTGTATCAATGACACCGACGATCACCTGCGGTCCACCCGTGACCAGTTGCCATGCCTCGAGGGCATCGATGTCGGCGTCGGCGGTGCCGCCGTTCTGGCCGGTGTTGTGCAGACCCCAAAGACTCGTGAAAAACGCGTCGCTAGGATAGGACTGAGTCTGGTAGATCAGGTCGTTCTCTACGTACTCGACCGTGTCATATCCCGACAGCGTCTGTAGAAACTGGTTGCCGTCCACGTCGGCGTCGGTTTCGATCAGGACCATGCCCTCGAGGCCGAGGCCGCGAATTACCTGCCCGCCAAGCAGATCGAGGTTCAGCAGGTCGTCG
The DNA here is from genome assembly GCA_963577635.1 of Phycisphaerae bacterium. GTDB lineage: Bacteria > Planctomycetota > Phycisphaerae > Phycisphaerales > Phycisphaeraceae > CAUZBA01. The sequence goes on along the minus strand of CAUZBA010000225.1, from coordinate 2,039 downwards.
ACTGCCGAGACCGATCCCGCCCCGGCGATTCCGTCTTCGTTCAACTGCACGATCCAATGCCGGGTCGATACAGCCACCGCGGCGTCCGACCCGAACAGGTCGTCGCCGTCGGGCTGCCCGGTGACGCCAAAGACGCCGTCGTGGATCGAGGACCGCCACTGCGGTTGCAGATCCTCAAACCAGATCGGGCTGACGCCCAGTGCATCCAGATCAGCCGAACCGGTGGCGCTCATCAAGAGCCTCGGCTCCAGCTGCTCAACGCCCGACCAACTTGCGTGGTTCATCCGCATCCTCCGACCCGACCTGCCGTGGACGGGTCACGACCAGGAACATCCGGACACCGCGAGTCCCTGGACCGCGGGCCGAGTTCCGAACCCGCATCCGGATCGGAAGCTGCGAACGCGCGATTAATCCACGCAGAGGATGTTTTTAAAAATAAGGTCGGCAGCCCCCGGCACGGCTGACTTAGTCAGCGCAAGCACAGAGGAAACTGAGAAAGTGAATGGTGCTGACTTGACAGGAAATTGAACCCGCGGCGCCAACCGCGGCGACCGGTACCAGGACTGATCCGGCCGGCATCTACCGATCGGCCGTGGTGGGGTCGGGCGGCACCGGGCCCCGATTCGACGGGGTCTGGCCGGTCTGATTCGCAGCGGTGGCGAGCAGCCGCGGCCCGGGCGGGAGCCGGCGGAAATCAGGTATCTAGCGAGATTCGTGCAGGGCTGGGGCCGATTCGACCGCGGAAGTGGATTCCAGGCCCCTGAGGAGTGGAAATGGCGGTTCAGACCCCGTCACTACGAAAACCATGCCCCCGGGAGGGAGTCGGGGGCATGGCGGAGGAGAAAGAGAACATTTTTGACTAACGGGACGTGAGGCTCGGCACCGCCATATGTACACCCCCTGCCCACCGCTGGTTCACGAGGATCAGGGGTCGTACAATAAAATGTCAGCGAAGGTGCTTTGCCGGTTCGAAAGTCGTTGCCAGGGCCGCTGAAGCTCCTTCTGGAGCATCCGATCACTGTGATGCGGGAGACTGACGGGCCGATCCTCCGGCGGTCCATCCTTGGACCGCCAAGGGGGTTCGGCAAGACGATCAGTCGGCCGACGCCGCGCGAGTCCGTTCTGCCTTCGCTGACAGTTCTGGGTGCACCTCCTTAAGCCCGTCTAGACCTCGTTCTGAAGCTCGTGTTGGTCCTGTCAGGCCGCCCTTGGGGCGGTCCTCGAAAAAGCCCTCATCGTGACTCTTGGGGCCGCCATTTGCCAGGATCAGGGATCCTGGCCACCCGCGCGTGCGGCCCTCCGCGGGTTTACCAATATCTTTCCATGATCTACCAGTGCCTGATCGACGTACTGTTGCCATATGTCGCGACTCCGAATCTCCACGTGGTCATTCATTCCCAACAGGACCACCTGGGATCCCAGATCCCTGCGTTTCAGCAGGTTTTCGGGTAACCGCAGCCGACCCGCGGAGTCGATTTCGACGCGCCGGGCCAGACTGAACCAGAGTCCCTCGAATGCAAGCAGGAAATCGGGTGTCGCATTACTGTTCTTCAGTTCCTCTGCACGCTCGCAGAATCCCTTTTCGCTATAGAGACACAGCGAGCCGCTCTCACCCAGCGTGACGTAGAAGATAAGCGTGTCGGATCCGTCCCCGCCTCGTTCGGCTCGCATGAGAGCACGAATCTCGGAGGGAATGGAGATCCGATTTTTCGAGTCGATCGTGTGCTCATACTCGCCGGTAAAGACCACCTTCTACCGTCTCCATATATGACACAATGGAGCACATTATCCCATTTCATCCCACGATGCAACACCATAAGCATTATCCACATTATATCCACATCCTGTTAACCGATGGGTGGGGGGTGGCAATCCAGGGCAGAGAACCCGCCCCTAAGACAGTCGTCCCTGAAAAGTGTGAAGGGCGGAGCAAAAGTGCGCCGGGTGGCGGACGAAAAGTGCAGCGCTCGGTGCGTAATATCACCCGCTCGCGGCGGGACGTCAAGCTCCTGTTACTGATCCTCTGATGGTCGTCGCTT
>CAUZBA010000224.1:0-5647 GCA_963577635.1 Phycisphaerae bacterium | reverse complement strand
ACGGCCGTCTTTTGGATTCATACCATCGCGAGACGCGCGGCTCAGACTTCGCCGACCTTGTGGCCGACGACTGGTCTCGCCTGATCGACCGAGGACCCATCGTCGCGCAGGATACCCCGCCCCCCGATCAAGTGCTCGCATGCTGTCTGGCTTGTCAACTGAGCGCTCGCACCTCGGAGCCCGAATCGCCAGGGACGTTTCTGACGATGCGCGGCCGCGGATGAGCCCACGTTGACAGGCACTGGTGGGCGTCTAGACTTACATCGGAAGTGTTGGAGTACTGGAATGCTGGAGTGCTGGAGTGTTGGTGATTGGACCAGTATTTCATCACTCCGATACGCCATCACTCCAGTACTCCGCAGCCGCATCTGACGACCAATTGCTGCACGCACCCATAGCCCGTGGTGTAACGGCAACACACCAGGTTTTGGTCCTGGGATTCCTGGTTCGAATCCAGGCGGGCTAGTTTGGGAAGTCGAAAATCGCAGGTCACAATTCACAGTCCGACTCGTCACCCGATGCGATCATTCTTGCGGCCGGTAAGGGCAAGAGAATGAACTCGCAGCGGCCCAAGATCCTGTTCGAGGTGGCGGGCCGACCGATCCTCTGGTGGGTCGTGAAGGCGTGCTATGACGCGGGTGTGGATCGGTGCATCGTGGTGGTTGGCCAGGACCATGACCCCGTGCGGACGGCCCTGGACGAACTGAAGCCGTGTCTGTTCGTGGTGCAGGATAGACCGCTTGGGACCGGCCACGCGACGCGGGCCGCCCAGACCAGCTTCGATCACCAGCCGCCGCGGGACGTGTTCGTCCTGGCAGGAGACGGGCCCCTGATCCGTCCGGCGACCCTGAGGCGATTGTTGCAGGTTCACCGCGAATCGGCTGCCGCGGCCACATTGGCCACGGCGGTGCTCGACGACCCGAGCGGGTATGGTCGCGTGCTGCGCGATTCGGAAGGGGAATTCACATCGATCGTCGAACAGAACGACGCCTCCGGCGGGCAGCTTGAAGTAAACGAGGTCAATCCGAGCTATTATTGTTTCCGCAGTGACAGGCTTTTCGCGGCGCTGGGCTGTATACACAACGACAACAGCCAGCACGAATATTACCTGACGGACGTCCCGGCATTGCTCAAGAGTCGCCAGGAGCGGGTCGCGCTCCTGGACGAGGTGCCTCCCGAGGATGTGTTGAGCATCAACACACCGCGGCAGTTGGAAGACGTTGACGCCATCCTGCGACGAAGAGTCGGCGCGGGCTCCAGGTGAATCGGCGTTCGGAAATGGACCGTTTCATTGAAGACAGATCGACTTCCGCATCGTGTGCGTCCGCAGTCTGCGGGCGATACATTGTGACCGAAGTTGCCACCGAGGCTGCATTCGAGGTGCCGGCATGAGCCGATCCGATTCCAATGAACTGAAGATCTTCAGTGGCCGGGCTAGCCGCGATCTGACACAGAGCATCTGCCAACACCTCGACCTGCCCGTGGGCCAGGGTCACACGGATATTTTTCCGGATGGTGAGTTGATCGTGAAGCTCGAAGAGGACGTTCGCGGGCGGGACTGCTACATCATTCAGAGCACCTACAATCCGATCAATGCGTACCTCATGGAGCTGTTGATCTTTATCGATTGTCTCAAGCGGGCCAGCGCCAAGCGTATCACGGCGGTCCTGCCGTATTTCGGGTACGCGCGTCAGGACCGTAAAGACGAGGGCCGCGTTCCGATCACCGCGAAGCTAGTGGCGAACCTAATCGAGACCGCTGGGGCCGATCGCGTCCTGGCGATGGACATGCACGCCGAGCAGATTCAGGGGTTCTTCGACATACCGGTGGACCACCTGCACGCAGCACCGGTGATCGTGAAATACTTTCGAAGCATTCGAGACCAGTTGGGCGATATCGTTGTACTCAGCCCCGATGTGGGCAACGTGAAGATTGCAAACGCGTATGCCTCGTATCTCGGCGGTGAACTGGCATTCGTCGACAAGCGGAGGCGCAGTGGGCACGATGTCGTCTCGGCGAACATCATCGGCCAGGTCAAGGGCCACACGGTGCTGATGGTCGACGACATGATCACGACCGGGGGCACCGTTTGTGAGGCGGCCAAGCTGCTGGTCGACCACGGCGCCAAGAAGATCTACACCGCGGCGACCCACGGTGTTCTGGTGGGCCTGGCGATGGAGCGGCTCGCCGAGGCACCCATCGAGCAGGTCATCGTCACGGATACGATCCCGTGTGGATTGCGATGCAAACCCATCGAATCGAAGCTCGTAGAGCTGAGCGTGGCGGAGTTGCTCGGCGACGCGATTCATCACATTCATCACAACAAGTCGGTCTCGATACTCTTTCGCATGAACGAGAACGACAGTACCCGCAGCCGGGGTCGCCGTCAGTCCGACGCCAGTCGCGGCCGCCTCACGGAGTTAAAATGATGGCCACAGCACAGATGCCAACGATCGAGGCCCAGGGGCGACCCGCGACAGGCAGCCGTGCCACGGCGCGGCTGCGTGCCGCGGGTCGCCTGCCGGCGGTCATCTACGGCCACAAGCAGGATCCGGTGCATGTGTCGGTCGATCAAAAACTGTTCGTTGATCTGCTGCACCGGCATACCCATCTCGTTGAGGTGTCGATCGACTCGTCCGCCGAGCCCTGCCTGATCAAGGACGTCCAGTGGAACCACCTCGGATCGAAAATTCTTCACGTGGACTTGGCACGCGTCGACCTGACCGAGCGCGTCACCGTCAGCGTGGAGATCGAGATGGTCGGCGAAGCCATCGGCCTCAAAGAAGCCGGGGTGCTGCTCGAACACCCGCTTACGGAAATCGAGATCGAGTGCGAGGCCGCGAACATTCCGGCATCCATACGGGTGGACATCAGCGCACTGGACGTCGGCAAGTCCATCTGCGTTTCAGACGTGCAGTTGCCCGAGGGAGTTTTGCCCGCGAGCGATCCGGACTCGGTCATCGCTTCGATTCGCGTTCTGGCCGAGGAGCCCGAGGAGGAATCGATTGCCGAAACGACCGAGGGCGAACCTGAGATCATCGGCAAGAAGGAAGAGCCACAGGAAGACAGCGACGGTGCTCGATCCGGATGAGCTTAATCTTTGTGTTCACCCATGCGTTTGATTGTCGGCCTGGGTAATCCCGGCAGTGAATATGCGAAGACGCGTCACAATGTCGGCTTCATGGTGATCGATCGTGTGGTCCGACGCCACGGCCTGACCGGCCGCCGTACAAAGTTTCACGCCGAGGTCACCGTGGGCTCGATCGCTGCAACATCCATCATGCTGATCAAGCCGACGACCTACATGAATCGCAGCGGAACCAGCGTCAGCGAGGTGACGCGCTTCTACAAGATCGAACCCCACGATCTGCTCGTGGTTATGGACGACACGGCCCTGCCGCTGGGTCGAATTCGAATTCGGTCCGAAGGCGGTCACGGTGGACACAACGGGTTGGGCGACATCGAGCGAGCCCTGGGCACAACGGTCTATCCGCGGCTGCGCGTCGGCGTCGACCGGGACGATGCGATCGGGCAAGTTGACCACGTGCTCGGCCGATTCACGGCCGCCGAGTTCGAACGGATCGAGCCGGCGCTGGATAATGCTTGCGACGCCGTCGAGTCATGGATATCCGACGGTATCGGCCAGGCCATGAACCGATATAACACCTCGCCATAGCCTGATTTCATGCTACGGAATGTGTTGATCTGTCTGATGCTCACCACGGTCACTGCGGCCGTGTACTGCCAGGTCGTCGGTGTCGGACTGTTTACGCTCGAACCGCCCTTCTATGTGTTTTCGATCGAACGGCCGTTCGATTTCGTCTCGCTGGAGGATCCCGTCTATGTGTCGAAGAACGACCACGTAAGAGACGGGATCACACGCGACGGAATCGTCTGGGCGTTCTCAGCGAAGAATGTGGATTATTGGCGTCCCGTGTCGCTGATATCGCACATGGTCGACTGTTCGATGTACGGCCTGAGACCGGCAGGTCACCACCTGACCAGCTTCCTGTGGCACGCCGCCAATTCGCTCATCCTCCTCGGGCTGCTGCGCTCGATGACTCGATCGCCCTGGCTCAGTGCCATGGTCGCTGCGCTGTTCGCGCTGCACCCGCTTCATGTGGAATCCGTGGCCTGGATCACAGAGCGCAAGGAAGTCATGAGCGTGTTTTTCGGCTTTCTGGCGATTTGTGTGTACGTCGCCTATGTGAGGCGAGGTGGGTTGGGCCGTTACGCGCTGATGGTGTTGCTGCTGACACTGGGATTGATGGCCAAGCCAATGCTGGTCACTCTGCCGCTGGTGCTTCTGCTGCTAGATTTCTGGCCCCTGCAGCGAATGTCCTCGGGTAGTTCGTTCATTCGCCTGGTGGTCGAGAAGCTGCCCCTGCTTCCGCTGATTGCCGCCTTTTGCGTCATCACGGTTGTGATCCAGAGGCGCATCGTTGGATTCACGGAACAGGAGATCGCCTTCGTTGACCGGGCGGCCAATGCGGTAGTCTCGTACACCCGCTACATCGGCAGGGTCGTCTGGCCCCGCCAACTGACGGTCATCGTGCCGCATCCGAATCTGTACGGCGGTACGGGCTGGGATGCGTGGCAGGTGATCCTGGCAACGGTTCTGCTGCTGGCGATCACGTTCCTGGTGTTCCGCTTCAGACGCTTCCGCTTCCTTCCCATGGGATGGTTTTGGTATCTGGGCACGATGGTGCCGGTGATCGGGTTGGTCCAGGTCGGCCACGACGCCCTGGCGGATCGCCACACCTACCTCCCCTTGATCGGCCTGTTCATCATCATGGCGTGGGGCCTGCGGGCGTTGGTCACACGATTGAAGCAGAACGACAGGCCGGCGCCCGAGCTGTTCGTGATCGGCACCGTGGTGGTGGTCATTTGTTCGGCCTTCAGTTGGCGACAACTGCGGCATTGGCGCAGTTCGTTCGAACTCTACCGGCACGTTCTGTATGTGTATCCGAACAACCCGATAGCGAACAACAACCAGGGAACCGAGTTCAAAAAATCGAACTATCCCGTGAGGGCCTTCGGCTTCTTCAAGCGGGCGTATGAGAACGCCCCGAACAATCCATACATCCTCGCCTCGTACGGCGTCGCACTGGCCGAAAAGGGATTGCTCACCGACGCGATTGAACAATTCGAACGGGCCGTTCTGATCAAACCCAACTACGCGGGCGCCCTGAACAACCTGGGCAACGCGCTGCGCCTGGATGGCCAGACAGACAAGGCGATCAAGTCATTGAAGCTCGCGATCGAGCAGAACCCTCAACATTTCGGTGCCCATCACAATCTGGGGGACGCGCTGGTTGAGAATCGCGACTACAAGAAAGCCATCAAACACTATCGTCAGGCCCTGGAGATAAAGGGGGACCACCCGTTGATACTCGCCAATCTCGGGAGGGCACTGAAGTCAGTGGGTCGGCTGGACGAAGCGATCTCTCATTTGCGCCGGGCGTTGGAGCTCAAACCCATGATGGATATGGCGCAAGAGCAACTCAATGAAGCCCTGGCCACGAAACTCCAGGTTGAGCAGGATGGGGTGAAGACGCCTTAGCAGGACGCTGCAAAACCCCGGATTCTGGCGTTCGCCCAAGAATCTCCAATTTGAAACTACCGCTCTCGCTTCGCAGACCGAGTC
>CAUZBA010000223.1:0-5683 GCA_963577635.1 Phycisphaerae bacterium | reverse complement strand
TCCTGTACCTGGCCAGTGACGAAAGCTGGCGCTGGCGTTTCGGGCGCGGTCAGCACTACCACGGCCAGTTCTGGACGCAACTGATCCAGATGGTGGCCCGCGGCAGGCTCGACCGCGACACGCAGCCGGTGCGCCTTTCGGTATCCCACCGCATGGCGCAGGTGCACGCGCCGGTCACGGTGGAGATTCAGATCGCAGATCAGACGCTCATGAGCTACCACCTGTCGACGATCGCCGTCGAGGCGCGCGGCGACGCGGACGGCGCATCGGGCCCTGAGAGGATCGAGCTGACCCCGGTGGCCGCCAAGGTCGATCCCGTGTTCGACGAGGCCGGGCCCGTGCGTTACCGGGCCCTGTGGCGGCCCTCGGCCGAGGGTCAATACATGTTTCACGTCGTTCAGCCGCAGTTGGCCGACATCAGCATGAGTTGGGGTCCTCTAAAGGTCGTCGCGCCCGACGACGAACTTCGCCAGCGCCTGGTGGATCACGAGCGCTTGCGCCGGCTGGCGGCGGACACCTCGGGTCGCATGGTGGACCGCGGCGATCTGGGCGCGCTGCTCGAGGCGGTGCCCCGGGCGGATCTGTTGGCCGACGACCTGCGCGAACCGCTGTGGGACTCGCCGGCGGCGCTGCTGATCGTCCTGCTGGTGCTCGCCGTCGAATGGTCGCTGCGCAAGTGGGTGCGGCTGGCGTGATTGTGTTATGTAACTTATGTGTGTATAGATGTTTACGTCGAAAGCTCCTCCCGCTCCTATGATGATGACGAGAATGGGTGCGTGGTCCTCACGGGTGTCCTGATGCTCGAAGCAATTCGACAGCTTGAACGCATACGTCGCCTGGGTCGGTGGATGTTTCTTTCGCAGCGGCTGACCCAGTGGCTGGGCGCCGTCCTGCTCGTGGGGCTGGCATTCGCTGTGCTCGATTACGTGTTGCGCCTGCCGTGGTGGCTGCGCCTGGTCATGGGTCTGTGCGTCGCGTTGTCGGCGCTTGCGTGGCTCGCGGCGGGCCTGTGGGCGGCGTGGAGCTTCCGACCGGCGCTCAGCACGCTGGCCCTGCGCGCCGAGCGCAACTTCCCGCAACTTGGCGGCGAGTTGGCCAGCGCCGTGGACTTCACGCGCATGTCTGAGGGCGATGGACAAGGCGCGAACAGCGCGGCGAACACGCGGGCGCTGGTGACCGCGTCGCTGCGGGGCGCGACCGCGAAGATGGAGCCGCTGCGGCTGCAGCGTATCCTGGCCCCGGCGCGCACCTTGCGATGGCTTGGTGCGGCCGTGGGGGCGACGCTTCTGGTCGCAGCGGTCGCAGCGGCCGCCGCCCCCGGAGGATTCGAACTTGCCCTGCGACGCTGGCTGATGCCCCTGGGCACGGCGCAGTGGCCGACGCGCCAGGAGGTTGTCGGCGTCGTGGATCGACAGGTCGCACCGCTCGATGAGCCCTTGCGCCTCGAAGCGCGCGTCGAGCGCGGTTACACGCAGGGCCTGCGGACGTGGGTCAACGTGCGCGTTCTGGGCCCGGGGACGCAAGAAGGTCTCTGGCGGCGCCAACTCATGCAGGATCGAAGCGACGCACATGCGTCCGTCGGCGTGTTCGACCGCACCGTGGACCTTACGGATCTGACCGGGCCTCCGCCCGAGCCGATCAGCGGCGCCCTGCCGCATGTTGCGGTCGAGGTTGTCTTCGAGGCGGGCGACGCCGTCAGCCCACCGCAGCAGATCCGACTCGTGCCACGGCCGGCGGTGCGCGGTGTGCGCGCCGTCGTCGAACCCCCCGCCTACGCGTACGGTCTGGTCAGCCGGCGCACCGTGAGCCTGCTGGAGCCGCACAGCGCCGGGGGCGAAGTCTCCACGGCCTCGGCGCTGCGCGGCGCACGCATGCGCCTTTCGATCGATCTGAACAAGCCGATGGCCTGGTCGGAATCGATGCTGCGCCGGACGCTGCCGGGGCTCGCGGACGAGGAGCCTCTCGAGGTTCAGGCGTTCGGGATGGTCGGCGCTGCGGACGGACGCGAACCGGTCATCGAGGTCGCTTTCACGCTGCGCCGGAGTCTCACGACGGCCGTCCGGCTCACCGACGAGTTCGGTTTGACGAACATGTCCGAGCGGCAATACCGGATTCAGGCCGTTGAGGACAGGCCGCCGGTCGTGAACCTGTTGCTGCCTTCCACCGACGAACAGGTTCTGGCCGGCGCCGTCGTGGCTTTGAAGGCGGCAGCCCAGGACGACGTGGGTCTGAGCCGGCTCGATCTGGAGGCGGGTCTGCCAGCGAAAGGCGACGAACCGCGACCGCAGGTGGTGACGCTGAAATCCGACCCGAGCCGCCGCAGTCGTCTGCAGGTGGACCACGATCTGGACCTGAGCCTTTACGAGCTTTCGCCGGGCGACGAACTGGTGCTCAGCGCCGTGGCCGGTGACCTCTTCGAACTGGACGGCCTGCGGCACGAGCTCGTCCGCAGCGGCGAAAGGCGCTTGCGCATCATCGAGCCGGCCGACCTGGTGCGGCAACTTCGCGGCGAACTGGCCGGGGTGCGCCGTACGGCGATGCGGATCGAAACCGACCAGCAGGCGGTGACGGAGGAACCGACCGACCACGACGGACCGCGGCAAGATCGCATCGGCAAGCGGCTGGAAAACCAGAGCGCGATCATGGACGCGGTGGACCAGCGGATGCGGCGCAACCGGCTTGACGCGCCGCCGCTTCGCGCCCTCGTGGACCAGGTCGCGGTCCTCGGTGAGCGCGCCGAAGCCGCGTCGAAGGCCGCGGCCGAAAAGCTTGACGAGGCGCAGCGCGAGACCGAAGACGGCGCCCCGAAGCGCGCCCACGAGGAAGCGCGCCGGCAGCAGGCCGCGGTCAGCGCCGCCCTGCGCGAGTTGAGCAACTTGCTCGACCAGAGCAAAGACGTGCTCGCGCTGCAGATGAAACTGCAACACCTCCAAGGGGCCCAGGCCCAGGTCGCCGAGCGGACGCGCAAGATGCTCGCCTACACGGCGGCCCGGGAGTTGGAGCAGCTTACACCGCAGCAGCGGAAGCAGGTGGGCGAACTCGCCGAGTCTCAGGAGGGTCTGCGGCGCGAGATGTCCGACCTGGTCGAACAGATGGGCGCGGTCGCCGAATCGCTGGCCAGGCAGAGCCAAAAACCGCAGGAGATCGCCGCGGCCGCGGCCCTGAGCGAGGCGGCCAACATCGCACAGCGCCAGGGGCTGGGCAAGACCATGGCCCAGGCGTCGCAGCGGATCGAGCAGAACCAGCTTTCGCAGGCGGGCCACAGCCAGCAGTCCAGCCTCGACGTGATCCGCCAGATGCTCGAGGAACTGAAAGATCAGGCGTCGCGAAGGCGCCAGGTGCTGCGCCGGCGCTTGATGGAACTGGCCGACTCGATTCGTCGTCTCATCGAGCAGCAGGAGGGTCAGAAGAAGCGCCTGGTCGATGCCCAGGGCGTGACGGCGCTCGCCGCATCGGCTTCCACGCTGCGCGTCAACACGCTGGCGGTGGCCGACCTGGCCCGGGCCGCGAAGCATACGGTGCCGGCCGCCGTGCCCCTCGACGAGGCCGCCACCCATCAGAGCAGCGCCGTCGCCCACTTGCGCAGCGCAAGCCGCGCCGAGGCGGACGCCGCCGAATCCCGGTCGCTTGCATCGCTGGGCGAAGCGCTGGAGCTGATCGAGAAACTGCGCAAGCAGCTCGACGACGAGGATTCCTCCGACCGGGTCGAGGCGCAGCGCAAGGCGTATGAGCAGTTGGCCGCCCGCCAACTCGAGATTCACGCCAATACGACCGAGCGGGCTGCGACGGCGACGGATCGCGCCGAGCGCATCGCCATGCGCCGGCTTGGCGACGACCAGGCCGACCTGCGCCTGGAGGCCGCGACGTTGGGCAAGCAGGTCCAGGACAAGCTGATCTACAGACACAGCCACGAAACCATCGACGACCTGACCGACCGGGCCACGGCCCAACTGCGCAGCGGCCGTGCCGGCCGGCCCGTGGTCGATGACCAGGCCCGGGCGGCGACTTACCTGACTCGGATGGCTGACGCTCTGCGGCAGGACCCCGCGGAAAACGAGTTCGGCTCCGGATCGAGCGGCGGCGGCGGCGGTGGCGGCGGCGGCAAACGCCCCCTGGTCACGTCGCTGGCCGAGTTGAAGCTGCTGCGCGGCCTCCAGGAGCAGATCAACAGCGAAACGATCCGTCTGGGCGGGCAGCAGGAAGAAGGCGCAGAGCCATCGCAGCGCCGCTCAGCCCTGAAGGATCTCGCCCGGCAGCAAATCGAACTGAAAAGGCTGGGAGACGAGCTGATCGAACAGGTCCAGTCGGACATGCAGCGCCTGCAGGACCGGCTGACCGAACCAACTGAGGAGCCGGAGCCCTAGAATGAAACGGAGTTTTTACCCATGAAGTTCGCCAGTCAAACCATTGCCGCCCTGCTCTTCACTGGTCTTTGGACCGCAGGAGCGGGTGCGGTTTCTCAGAACGAGCAACCGACACTCGACCAGCTTCTGGAGATCGAGTCGCCGATGCCGCCGGGCGCGGCGGCGTCATCGCCGGCGGGTCAGGGTTCGAACACGAAGCTTCGCGAACTGCTCGATCAGGTTCGCGCCCCGGACGAGATGCGGATGGCGCTCAAGGAAATGAAAGAAGCCTCCGAACAGCTTGACCAAAACGAGAACGCGGGCATCGAGACCCAGCGTCTGCAGGCGTCGGTTCTGGCCCGGCTTGACGCCCTCATCGAGGAGGCGAAAAGCCAGTGCAGCAAGTGCAAGAAAAGTGGAAAGAGCAGTTCGGTCCAGATGCGTCCCGCCGACACGGGCTCGAGCGCCAACGCCGGCGCGACGGCATCGGCGCAGCCGGCGGGTAACCAGGAAAATTCGGGATCGACCACCGTGGGCCGCCCGCGCCCGGCCCAGTTGCGGCAGACGAACATCGAAGAGACGCGCAGCGAGTGGGGCAACCTGCCGCCGCGCATCCGCGACGAACTGCTGCAAGGGCTGCGCGAGCGCTTCAGCCACATCTACCGCACCTTGACTGAGGATTATTACCGTCACCTCGCGGACCGGCGCCAACAGTGAAATACCGGCTCCATCCGCAAACGACGACCATGACCCTCGTCACGGCGGTCGTGTCCTTCTGCCTGCTTGCTGCCGCGCGACCGGCGGCGCCGCAGGAACCATCGGAGGGTGAACCGCCCGCGCCCGCGGTCGCGGCCGCGGGCAGCGCCGGCTTCACGGAGATCACCCCGCAACTGCGACAGGCGGTGCAGCGCGGTCTCAAGCGGCTCGCCGCCTTGCAGGCGGCGGACGGCAGCTACGGACAGGATCGATTCGGACGGCACGTGGGGATCACCGCGCTTGGCTGCCTGGCCTTCATGTCGGACGGTCACCTGCCGGGGCGCGGGCGCTACGGCGCGCAGGTGGCGCGCGGCCTCGATTTCATCCTCGGCAGCGCGCAGCCGACGGGGCTCATCGCCGCGGACACCTCGCACGGTCCCATGTACGGCCACGGGTTTGCCACGCTGTTTCTCGGCGAGGTCTACGGCATGACCAACGACATGCGCGTGCGTGAGGCCCTTCTGAAGGCCGTGCGCCTCATCGTGGCCACGCAGAACAACGAAGGCGGCTGGCGCTACCACCCTATTCCGGTGGATGCGGACATCTCGGTGACCATCTGCCAGGTCATGGCCCTGCGTTCGGCC